>JALWZW010000001.1 GCA_026992595.1 Microcaldota archaeon
CCTTTTTCCTATTCTCGCTGGCCGTCTTTTTCCTTTTTCTTGGCGCTACCAACTATTATTTTGCTCCTTTGGCAGCCCTTCTTGCAGGCATGGTTCTTAAGAATTTTATGCCCTTGCGCATTAGAGCGCTGTTTGAGAAGGAAATTAAGGCGGTTGCTTATGGTTTTTTCGGACCGCTTTTTTTCTTTGCGGTGGGGTTAGAAACAGATGTCTCTCTCCTCCTCTCTAATTTAATCGTTATTGTTTTATTCACTATTGGAATAAAAGCAACAAAGATAGGGGCTACATTCCTTTCCACCTATCGTGCTTTTGGCAAAAAGAATGCTCTCATGCTTGGTTTGCTCTTTAGCATTAAACTTACAACCAGTATGGTGATTTTGAAGATTTTTTATGATGGGGGTGTTGTTGACAATACCCTTTTTAGTTTGTTGGTGGGTATGAAGGTGTGGTTTACCTTTTTTGTCCCCTTTGCGGTGGGGTGGATAAATGAGCATTTAAATATTTAGTTGAATATTTTTATCATGCTTTTATGCTTAATAGCGCTCTTAGTATTTAGCGTCCTCTCTTTATTCTCTGCAAAATATAAAAAACTTGCAAAAGAGGCGTGGAAATGCGCCTTTAACGCTGTTACTTTAAGGCCTTGTGATGCAAGCGCAGCCAATGCGCTTAGGGTTGAAGTGGTAAGTGCTTTGGCACCTAAATCCAAAACAGCAGCGCGCTTTGTGAACAAGCATTTTTTGGCGCTTTCATATATTTTAGTTTTCCTTACTTTTGCCTCTTTTGCCTATTCTGCTGTTAGCATATACAACTTCTATTTTTACGGAAATTGCGAGGGGCCTCAGGCAAAGGGCGCCTGCATTCTTAACGATATTACGGGAGATTATGGAAGATTTAAACCCCCTGGCCAATTGACGCCGCCTGATAATTATGATGGGTTAAGTTTTGGCAACCCCTCTGCACCTATAAAGATTATTGAATTTGGCTGTTTTACCTGCCCTTACACAAAGGAGGCGGAAGAATATGTGCGAAAGTTGAGAGGCAGGGAGGATGTTTTTTATGTTTTTAAACCTTTCCCTCTCTCCAACCATGAAAACAGTTTTCTAACCGCCCGCGCCGTTATGTGTGCCTCTTTGCAAGGAAAGGAATGGGAGTTGAGGGAGATTGTTTTCCGCAATCAGGAAGCATGCGGCGCCGCTACTCCCTCTTCCCTTCTCCGCCTTTATGCGCAGGAGGCGGGCTTGAATTTAACCCTTTATGATGAATGTATGGAAAAGAATCTTACAGGTCCTCTGGTTGCCAAATATTTCAACGAAGGGTTGCGTGCGGGCGTGTATGCAACCCCCACCTTCTTTATAAACGGCAAACCTTATGTGGGACCGAAGGCGTTTGAAGAGTGGTATAATGGAGAGTTTAAGGAGTGATGTTGTTTATTTGGATAATGCATGCACCACCCTCAAGCCGCAAGATGTTATAGATGCAGTTGTAGAGTATTATAAAAGGCCTGCTTGCCATGGGAGAAGCGCGCATGCTCTGGCAAGAGAGGTTAATGAACGCGTGGAGGAGGCGCGGGAAAGGGTGGCGCGTTTTGTAAATGCTAAGCACATAATTTGGACAAAGAATGCCACAGAGGCGCTTAACCTTGTTATAAACGGCTTTCCTTTTCGCAACAAAAAAGTGGTAACCACCATTTTGGAGCATCACGCCGTCCTTCTTCCTTTGCTGAGAAGAAAGGATTTGGAAGTTAAAATCATTGAGCCCACATTGGAGGCGTGGGAGGGGGTGATTGATTCTTCGGTGGACCTTGCGGTCACCTTTGCAGTAAACAACACCACCGGCCAGAAGCAGAATATAAAGGAGATTTATAAGTTATGTGAGGATAATGGGGTGAAGTTATGCGTGGACGGAGCGCAGGCGGTCCCTCATTTAAAAACAGATTACCCCTATCATTACCTTTGCTTCTCTGCGCATAAAATGTGCGGTCCCACCGGCATAGGCGCGTTGGCCCTTTCTGAATTGGATTTAGAGCCGTTGGTGCTGGGCGGAGGGACGGTGAAGGAAGTTGCAATTGACCGCTACACCCTTCTTCCCCATGAAGCAAAATATGAAGCAGGCATCCAGCATTATGCAGGCATATTTGGCTTTGCGGCTGCCTGCAAATTTTTAGAGCAGGTGGGAATGGAGCAGATTGCTGAAAAGGAGCGCTCTTTGAGAATGCTTATTGACAGGGCGCTTTCCGAATATATCACTTATGGAAAAGGCGAGGTGGCCACCGCTATTTTTAACCTTCCTAACGCTCCCTGCCATGAAGTGGCTTTAATGCTGGATAAAAAAGGGATTGCGGTAAGAAGCGGCTATTTCTGCGCCCAACCTGGGGTGATGTGGTTAGGGGCCAAAGAGGGGACGGTGAGGGTGAGCGCTTACTTTTACAATAATGAAGAAGATATAAAGGTTTTAGGAGATGCTTTGGAGGAAATTGCGCTTCTCTATTGATTTAGGGCTTTCTCCACCTCTTTTATCAAATTCTTTTTGGCTTCTTCGGTAGAGGCGCCTATGTGCGGGGTGATTATAAACTTAGGGTGGTTGATGAGCTTTAGCGTTGTTTCAGAAGGTTTTTTACCGAGCCAAAGGGCTGCTTCGCCCTCCACCACATCGCTTGCCACGAATAGAAACTTGTCTATTTTTTCCAACAGCGCCCTCCCTTCTATCAACTCCCCTCTGCTAATATTCACAATGGCCGCGCCCCTTTTCATCTTCCCTAACCTCTCTTTGTTAAAAAAATGGTGGGTGGCGCGCGTGTGGGGGAGCGCTATAAAGGCAAGGTCGCATTTAAGCGCTTTCTCTAAATCCACATATTTTACCCCTTTCTCTATTAACTCCTTTTTAGGGGTGCGCGAAAATGCAAGCACTGTTGCTCCTAAGCAGAGCAGTTTTTTTGCTATCTTGCCCCCAATATTCCCGGTCCCAAAAACTGCGCATCTCTGCCCTCTCAGTTCGCGCCCTTCTGCGCTTAGATGAAAACCATATTCAAGGTTTTTTGCTTTTCGCACCATTGCAGGTATGTTCCGCAGGCCGCAGAGGGCGAGCGCGATTGCCAATTCTGCAACTGCGTTTGCAGAATAGGTGGGGCAGTTGCACACCTCTATATTGCGCTTTTTACACTCTTCCACATCTATGTGGTCTATCCCTGTACTCGCCGTTATTATCTTCTTAAGGCGAGGCATTTTTGCAAGCACCTCTTTTGTCACCCTGCTTTCTATTGAAATCACCACTGTTTCTGCGTTCTTTTTGGCGTTTTTTGCAGTGAGCGGTGCTTTTATGTTCTTTCCGCCGTATTTTTCAACAACCTTCTGAAGCGCCTTGGAGAGGCCATAGCCAATAAGCATGTTTTTTCCATCTTCCTTTATTTTTTTATTTCTTCCTCTTCTTCTCTCCTTTTTTGTGCCATTCTACGCGCCACTTTTCCGCTTTACCGCGCCATTTTTACGCGCCATTTTTTGGCGCGCTAACTCACTCCTCCTTGATTTTATAAATCACCCATCTTCCTTTTCCCTCTCGTTTAACTACCCCCCTTTCAATCAACCTCTTTATTATTCTTTGCACTGTTCTTTTAGCAATGCCGCTCTTTTGAGAGATTTCTGTGACATTTCTTGCCCCTCTCCTTATTGCGCCATAAACCTTCATCTCCTGCCCGCTGAGGAGAAGGGAAGGCCATAAAAATACCACTTCTGTAAAATAGGGCTTGGAATGAATGAGAACGCTCCACCCCGCTTCTTTTACATCTTCTTTTATAAGCGGTATCCCTATGCCTAACTTTTCCATATATCTCTTTCTGAGCATATATTCGCATAAGATGGGGTTGCGCGGTTTGTGTATAGGGTTTTCAACAGACACGCCAGGAGGGAAGGCGCCTGGATTTGTGATTTTCACGCTTTTTTCCTCAGGGTTTATCTCTATTTTTATGGGCGCGGTTGAGAGGTAGTTTCTGTGAATAAGCGCGTTTACCACTGCTTCCTTAACCGCTTTTTTTGGATAGGAAAGGATGTGCTTTTTTTCGCTTAAATAGAGAAGGGCCGGAAGGTGTGTTTCCAATATTTCAAGGGCGGCGAGGAGCTGTTTTTCTATATCTCCTTTAATGGTTTTTCTTAAGCCCCCCTCTTTTTTAATCACTACCTCTATATATGCGCCTGGGATGTAAAATTCTGGGTGGCGGGAGAAAAGAAGGACTCCTGCATAGGTGCTTTTTCCATCCTTTACCAACCCCAATTTTTCCAAACTTTTGCGGTTTGGGGGGAGTCCTAAGGAAGAGGCATAGCGGTAGGCCTTTTCTATATCCATCTCCTCTATCCCCGCTTCTAAAGGCAGTTTATCTACATCCACCACCGCCCCTTCTACTGCCTTTTCTATAATTTCGCGAGAGGACAACGGCCTGTTTCTTGAACCCACTCTTATATAGGCAATTCCTCTGCTGGTGTGGAGGGTGTGGGAAGCGCTTACTTCCAGCGCCAATATCTTTTTATCTCCTAAATAAACTTCCTCTGCCTTTATTTTTGGGTAGGGGTCTATAGAAGAAATATAATCATAAACCTTTCTTATATCCTCTTCGCTTACTCCTACAATTTCTCCCTGGTCCCCTACCCCTACTAGCACCATTCCTCCGTTGGTGTTTGCAAATGCTGCTATATCATCTGTTATATTGGGAGTTGCCCTCTTTTTAAATTCCACCTGCAGGCCCTCCCCTCTCTTAATCGCCTCCACTATTTTTTGAATATCCATATTATTTTCTCCCGCACCAAACTTTTTAAATCGTGCCATTCTACGCGCCACTTTTCCGCTTTACCGCGCCATTTTTACGCGCCATTTTTTGGCGCGCTAACTCGCTCTGAATAGCGCCTTTGTAGCGGCCTTGTTTAGAGCGCTTTTTTATTCCCTTCTTTGCATAATATATTTAATGCGGTTGAGAAGGAGGAAAATAAGCGGGATAAGAAGGAGAGGCAAAGGCGCGTGGAAAGCGGCAGACCTCTTGCCGCCTCTTGCCATTATAGGAGCGGGCGCGCTGCTTGCTGCCTTGCCTTGGATAGGCGATGAGAAACTTTGTATAAGGGAAAAAGAGGAGCGGTTGTGTGTGGCTTATGATGAAGTGAGAGAGGGCGAAGGTGGGAGGAGGGAGTATGTGCGCGATGGTGAAATGGTAGGTTGGAAAAAAGGGGCGCGCCTCTGTATAAAAACGAGCGACGGGCGGGATTTTATTTGCAAGGAAAGGCAGGGAGGAGGGGGCGATGTGCTCATCGTTCCTTCTGCTAAGGGCGCACCGCGTGTTTTCATTCTTCCTTAACTTTTTTGTGGTTAAGGTTAATTTTTTATGTTTTTAGCAATACTCTTTTATTTATGAAGTTGAGAGTTTTGCCCGGGCGGAGGAGTATAAAAGAGAGGGTTTGGACAAGATTTAAAGAGGTATTTGAAGATAGAATGAAGGCATGGGATGAGATTTCAGGTTTGATAGATATTTCTTATTTAAAATCTGTGCGGGAGAAGGGCGATGATTTGCGCAAAAGGGCGGCAGTGGTTGGCGCTATGTTGTTATTTTACTCTCTACCTGCGGCAATGGGAAAGCATAGCGTATGTGTGAAAGACGATATGCCCCATGTAATGAGATGCTCCTATTATGATGGGAAAATTAGACGGAGCGATAGTGTTGTTTTGTATTTTTCAGATGGAAAACTTGTGGCGCGTAGGGAGGGAAATGTGGTAAAGTTTGTTGATAAAAAATCTGGTAAATTCACCACTGCAGGAGAATTTGCCAGTGATATGTGAATTTTTAAACCTCTTTTTCTAAACCATAATCTTTTATATTTTCTATGGTAGAATAACTATTTACGAGGGATTTTGTATGGTTACCGTTTATGATGTGGATCCGAATAAGTTGATTGCGAAGGCGGCTGAAAAGCTTAAGGGTATGGGTATTAAGAAGCCCGCTTTTGTGGGGTTGGTGAAAAGCGGCGCTCATACTGAGAGACCCCCGCAGGATAAGGACTTTTGGTATGTGCGTTGCGCTTCCATTTTGAGGCAAGCATATCTTAACAATGTGGTTGGGGTGCAGCGCTTAAGGAGGCATTATGGAGGGAGGAAAAAGAGAGGGGTGAAGCCGGAGAGGCATGCGCCTGCAGGCGGTTCTACCATAAGAAAGGCGCTTCAAGAGTTGGAGCGGGTCGGCTTGTTGGCGCGCGGGAAGGATGGGAAGGGAAGGGTTTTAACCCCGCAGGGAAGGAAGTTTTTAGATGGGATTGCTAAGGAGTGTGCGGAATGAGCGGTGAGGAAAGCAGGGAAAACAGCAAAGAGGAGCGAGAGTTGGCTGAAAGGCAATTGGCGCAAATAAAGCAGATGCTAAGGATCGCTTTAGATGATGCGGCCTATCAGAGGATGATGAATGTGGCAATGGCAAACAAGGAATTGTTTTTAATTGCTTCCCAGAATATATTAGTAATATTTAAAAGAAGCGGTAGGAAACTTACAGATAGTGAAGTTCTCTCTGTGTTAAGGGCGCTAAAGGCGAGAACGCAGAGAGAAACCAAAATAACATTTTATAAGAAGTGATAGTATGAGCAGGTTGTCAAAATCAAAAAAGATGCGTTTGGCTCATGAGAATAGAAAGATTAGGCGCTTACCTGCATTTGTTATTATAAGGACGAGAAGAAGGGTGGCGTTTAACAGAAGGAGGCGAGATTGGAGAAGGGAAAAATTGAGAATTAAAGAGTAGGTGGTTTTATGGAGCGTATCTATACTGTTAATCTTTCTGATGCGTACAATACGGTGAGAAATAAGCGCACCCCTCGCGCTGTAAAGCTATTGCGCTCTTTTGCTCAAAGGCACATGAAGGCAAGGGATATGCGGGTGGTTTTGAGCCCTGCTCTTAACAATCATTTATGGAAGCGCAGCATTCAAAAGCCGCCCCGCCGCGTTAAGGTGCGGATTATAAAGCGCGAGGATGCCCTCTATGTTTATTTGGCTGATGAAAAGTTAGAGGCGAAGGGCGCGGAAGGCAAGAAAGAAGAGCGCGGCACAGAGGAGAAAGGAAAGGTTGCAAAGAAAGAGGAAGCGGTGGAAAAAGAAAGCAAAGGAGAAGAGAGCGGTGGAGAAGAGCGTGCAAAGGAGAATGAGGGCGCTAAGGATATGAAAGGTGCGGGAGAGGGTAAAAAGGCGGTGCAAGAAGAAAAGAAAGGAGAGAAGAAGGCATAAGGGTGTTATTTTTTGGCAGAACGGGGCAAGGGATTGGGTGTATGCGCATAACTTATTTTGGCAATTCTTGGCTAGGTATGTTTGTGGTTTGCAACAATGATTATGCGCTTATTCCTTTAGACGCTAGTGAGCGGTTTGAAAACGCCATCTCTTCTGCTTTGGGGGTGGAAGTGATAAAAACCACTCTTGCCTCCTCAAATCTTTTAGGTATTTATGCCGCTATGAATAGCAGCGGCATGGTGGTTTCCTCTTTGGTGGAAGAGAGCGAGTTGGCCGCTTTGAAGCAAACCGGCCTTAATATTCACATTTCCCCCTCTCTCCACAACGCCCACGGCAACAACATTGCGGTTAATGATAAAGGCGGGGTGGTAAATCCCCATTTGCCTAAGGAGGAAGTGAAGAGGATGGAAGATGTGTTGGGTGTGGAACTTGTCCCAATGCACATTGCCGGCTATTCTGCGCTGGGGAGTTGCTGCATTGCTACCAACAAAGGGTTTTTTGTGCATTTTAAGGCGGGAGAGGAAGAGGTGGAAAAACTAAAAAATGCTTTTGGAGTATATGGAAATAAAGGGACTCTTAATATGGGCAGCGGTTTTGTGGGCAAGTGCGCGCTTGCCAACGACCGCGGTTATGTGGTAGGCGAGGCAAGTTCGCCTTTTGAGATAGGGCGGCTTGAGGAGTCCCTTGATTTGATTAGGTGATGGCTATGGGGTATGTGGTTTATGGTCGGGTTTGGTTAGGCAGGTCACAACGGCCCTTTAAAAAAGAGGTGGATGCGCCTTCGGAAAAGATGGCAAGGGAAAAGGTGCTTTCGCTTTTCGGCTCTCACAACGGCGTTAAAAGAAGCAAGATTGTGATTGAAAAGGTGGAGAGGAATGGATAACCTGCGCGCTCTTTATGCTCAATTAAGCTATCAGGTGGCGCTTTACCGAGAGCAGTTGAGGATTATAAAGGAGGAGACCGACCGCATTAATCTAAGTTCGCTTGAATTGGCCAACGCTATAAAGGCAGTGGAGGGGATGAAGGAGGATAAAGTGCTTATCCCTATAGGCGGGGGCGCTTTTGTTAAAGGCAAGGTGGAGGACATTCACATATTGGTTCCTGTAGGTGCGCAATATTTAATTGAAATGAACAGAGAGGAAGCAGAGGAGGAGTTGAAAAGCAGGATGGAGGCCACCAATAAAGCAGTGGTGCGCTTGTCTGATGAGTTTAATAAAATTTTGGCAAAGTTGGAGGAGGTTAGTAAGCAGTTGAAGGAAGTGGAGGCAAAGTTGGCTATAGATGAGAAAGTGGAGGAGAATTTGAAAGAGGATTATATTTGAGCGCTTTGCATTTTTAGCGCTTAAGTGGTGCTATGTTTGAACTTTTGAAGAAAAAGTTTTCCTCTTTTGTGGAGCGGATTAAAGGGAAGGAGGCTGGAGAGGAGCGGGAAGAGGGGGAGCGGGAAGACTTGGTAGGGGCGGAAAGGGGGAGTGAGGAAGAGAAGAAAAGTGAGGCGAAGAAGGGTAAGGAGCGGAAGGCAAAGGGAGCGGGAGTGGAAGAGGAAAGTGGGGCAGAGAGCGAAGAAGGAAAGGAGCTCGCGGAAAAAGCTAAAAGAAAGGGAGAGGAAAGGCAAAGGCGCGTGAGGGAGGAAAAGAGGGAGAAAAAGGCGCGTATAGGCATTATAAAGAAGGCGGTGGCGTTTGTTAGAAGAAAGGTTAAAATAGAGGAAAAGGATGTGGAAAAGGCGCTTGAAGATTTGGAGTTGGACCTTTTAGAGGCAGATGTGGGCTTGGAGGCGTCAGAATTTTTAAAGGAACGCTTAAAGGAACGGTTGGTGGGTGCGGAAGTGGAAGTGGGCAAGGAAGATGAGTTTATGCGCGGCGTTATGATG
>JALWZW010000002.1:0-21403 GCA_026992595.1 Microcaldota archaeon
TCTAAAAATGAGGTGGTTTTATGGTTCTTCCATCCATCTATAAGGTCAATCTTGTTGAGAGCCACCAAAAAAGGGGTTTTATGGCTTTTCAAAATCTTTATGCTCTCCACCGTTTGGGGCTGAAACACCTGCTTAACATCTACCAATAAAACCACTAAATCAGCCAAACTCCCCCCGCGATCCCTCAAATTGGTAAACGCCTCATGGCCGGGTGTATCAATAAAAAGAAGGCCGGGGATTTTAAGCTCTATTTTCATAGTTTTAAGAAATTTCCCTGCAACCTTTTCCACCACCTCTTTAGGAACATAACTTGCGCCGATCATTTGCGTAATGCCTCCCGCCTCTTTTTGAGCAACCGCCGTGCCTCTTATGCTGTCCAATAGAGTGGTTTTACCATGATCTACATGAGCCAGTAAGCAAATAATGGGAGAGCGAAGCATAAAGCCACCTAAACAATATTTTACAAATTATGCTTTAATTTCTCCCTTTTTGCTTTTATATATTCTCTATTTTGCGGGGTTAGTTCAACGCGCAAAGGCACTGCCTCCACCTTAAAGCCCTTGCTTCTCAAATAATCCACTTTTGCAGGATTGTTGGTGAGAAGGCGCATCTGCTTAATATTAAGGGCGCGGAAGATTTCCACACAAGCGCTATAGTCCCGCTCATCTGCTTTAAAACCTAACTTTAAATTTGCTTCCACAGTGTCATATCCCTCATCCTGAAGCGCATATGCCCTTATTTTATCTTTCAACCCAATGCCCCGTCCCTCTTGATCCAAGTAAATAAAAACCCCTCCCTCTCTTCCAATCAATTCAAGCGCCTTCTTTAACTGCGCGCGGCAGTCGCAACGAAGGGAAAAAAGCGCATCTCCTGTAGTGCATTTAGAATGAATGCGCACTAAAGGGACTCCTTTATAAGGTTTAACTAAAACCAAATGTTCGCCTCTATTTACAAAACAATAAAGGATAAAATCGCCAAAGGGAGTGGGCAGGTGGGATTTAGCATACATCATCCTTCAGCGCCTCCACAAGCTCTAAAAGCGCCTTTACCGCCCTTTCTGCATACTCCTCTCCTCTCTGCAACGCATCGCTCCAACTAGCATTATAACCAATAATCCCCAAAGTAACCGGTTTGTTAAACTGTAAAGAGAGGCGCGTTAATGCATAAGAGGTGCTTTTTGCCACAATCTCATCATGCGCTGTGCCGCCCTTAACCACCGCGCCCAACGCAACCACGCCTTTGATTTTTTTGCACATCAACAGCTTCTTAACCATAAGCGGCATATCATAGCTACCAGGCACCTCTCGCACCACCACCTTTTTTCCTTTCAAAAGCTCTAAAGCGCGCTCCTTCATTTTGGTGGTAATGTTCTCATTAAAGCGAGACACCACAATGCCAATCCACTCCTCTTCCTCTAAGGGCCCCTCATCTGGCTTTCCCTGCCTAATGCCTTTGCCCGCTCTTTTAATCAACTCCTCTCTATGAGTAAGCAGCCATATTACATTATCCACATGCTTTTCAACGCGGTTAATGCAGATCTCCTTAAGCTCCCTCTCACTCCATGCCTCGCGCTCATGAATAAAAACCTCTATTATATGCTTCCCTGTCTTTATCTTAGCCATTTGAATGCCTAAAGAAGCTTCCAGGGCGCACTGTTCATCCACATCAGCGCCTCCCACCATCCCCAGCGCTATTGCAATATCGCATTCTTCCAAAAGCCGCTCACATTCCACCGCCAAATCCTTAATGCCGGGCACTGTAGAGCGCTTGTAAGCGATGTTTGCCTTTTCCAACCTTTTACAAGCAATCTCTCCCATATTTATACGCGCAAAAGTGGTATCCACTACCGCAACCTTCATAAAAACACCGTTAGAAGTTTAGACAAACGCAACTATTTAATATATATTCATTTAAAATACCGATTGTGGTATAATGATTGTAGGGGAAAAAATCATTGAGATAAAGGGAAGTAGAGTGCCTGGCAAAAAGATTGAATCTTTGAATTTAAACATCTCTATTGATGGGGTGGAAGAGAAAGACGGGTTTGTAGAGATTACCTATACATTCTCTGCTGACTACAAAGAAGGAGCGGGCTCTCTTTCCATAAAAGGGATATTGGTAGCAGACGAAGAAGAAGGGACAAAGAAAAAAATATTAGAGGAATGGAAAAAGTCCAAAACACTGCCACCCGACTATGCAACCACTGTGCTGAGTGCGGTTAATTATTCAGGGAGTGCAAACGGCACATTGCTCGCGCGGGTGTTGGGGCTTACCGCGCCGTTTATACCGCCCAGAATACAGATTACAAAAAGATAGCGCTCTTCTTAAGCACAAAGAGGAGCGCTTTCCATAAACTTAATTCTCTAACCTCCCCTTCATAGTAAGGCCCCCCCAACAAACTTTCGTCCACATCTTCCACAAAGCGCACCTTAAATGTGCGGTCTGCCTCCAAAATTGCGTCCTTGAAGGGGTCAAAGCGCTCTAAATCATTCACCCTTTTTGCAATCATGCCTGTATCCCCATGCAAACTTTCAGGTACCCTTATAAGCCGCGAGAGGTCCTGCGTAACCATCACATCGCTTGCAACAGAGCGCACAGAAAGCGCATCTTTAAAAGAAAGGACTTTTTGATAAACCTTTTTTAGATTCTTAGAGGTCCTGCTCCAATTACCCTCAGCCAAACCGCCCACAAAAAAATCTTTCTCCTCCTCTCCCACCAAAGCAGCAGCGCGCTCTTTTGCCAAACGAGCCACTCTGCCCCTATACCCCCCTTCACCCAATTTAGGCCCTACCAACCGCTTATCCTCAAAAAACAGATGGTCCTCTATCTTAAACCCTTTGCCTGTAACATACTCCACCAACTGCCTCCTCTCCTCTCCTCCTAATAACTGATACTCAGGGTCCTTCACATAGATATGATAGCCCTTACTTCCTGAAAAAACCACCTCAATATAAGAGCGCTCTATCCCAAAATCCCCTATAAGGAAGTCCTCCACGAGGCGTTGGGCATCCTCTTTCATACGCTCTAAATATCTAACAAAATCATACTTCCCTTTCACAGGCGGGTCAAGGTCAAACACCACATCTGCCTTTACCCATTCCTTTTTCTGCATGGGCCTTGCGGAAGGATAGCGGTAGTAAGCTATGGAATGGGAAAGGTAGAAGGGGGCGTTGGCAACTAAATAGCTTCTTAATTCGCTACTATCCCTAAATGCCAAATGCCTTGTCTCTATCTTCTTTTTCCATCCAGCGCCAAACTCCCGCGCCTCCACACCCTCTACTGCCATAACCGCCTGCCTATAATACGACTTAAAAATATCCTCAGCCCGCATTCCTCAACCTCCTTTTCTTCTGCTCACTCAAACGCCCCCAAAGCATAGGGTTGGTTATACCGCAAGCTGCCCTGCACAACCCATAACTCATAACAGTGGCGCAAGAAGGGGTTTTATACTGTTTTTTTCTTATATGGTTTATTTGATAAAGGGTAATCTTCTCCTTAAAATCAGGGAGATTTTTATATATTGCCAAAATATCCTGATTAGAGTAGCCAGCATTAACCAAAAAAACAGCCAAAAACCAGCGCGCATGATGGGGAAGATTTTTGTGCTTCTTTATCTCAGTGAGGAGGGAAAGGACGCAGGGGGGAAAATCGCCCTTTTTTATCTTCACCTCTTTTACTTCCCTGCTCAAAAGCTTTCCCTCTATTTCTTTAGCAACCTTCACTATATCTTTATCCTCTATTGCAGGCAACTCTTCCATTCTCTTCCTAAGCACCTCCTGAATCATCCTTATCAACTCCTGCCTGCTAACCTCCACCCGCCCCTTGCTCACCTTCCTGTTTATAAGCGCATAATGGGGGCTGAGAGGGGCAGAGCGGAGGTAGGAAGGAAGAGAGACAGAGCCGTTGCTAAAATCTATGCCCAATTCTTTTGCTATCGCCACCACCTCCTCTTCCCTCAACTTTGCTATGCGCTGGGAGTAAAACTTAGATTCATTAACAGCAATGCGGTTAACAATATAGGCATTTCTCATCGCGCCGAGCACAAGCCGCATGGCAGCAAACACCGCAAGGTCATCTTCCAAAAGCATTTTGCCCATATAAGAAGAGAGAATGCGCTCTTTAGCACGCTCTAACAAAGCAGGGGATAGAGTGGTTCCTTTAAGCGCCTTTTTGGCAGCGGCTGTAAAAGGGATAAGCATCATTTATTATTTCGCTAATCTCCTTAATATCATTTCCGTCCCCCTATACCCGCCATCAAAAAGCGCAATAGATAGAATATAATCAAGGTTGAGAGTGAGAAGCGCGGCTAAAGGAAGGAGGGGGCGGTGCTTTAAGCGCTCATCAAAATAAGCAGCCAAAAAGAAGAGGAAAAACCACCAGTCCAGCGCGGGCGCCCCCCATAAAATAATAGGAAGGAGGGCCAAAAGAAGCGCTAATTGATGGACCCTTTTATCTATTTTGCCAGCCGCAAGTTGGGCGAGAGTAGCGGCTAAAAACAGTTGGCCAAAAGGGGCGAGGGCAATCAACCATCCTAACAACACACCGTAAGAAGCTAGAGGGAGCGCCTCCCTGCCCTCTTCATCCACCAGCCAATCTGCCCATTTTATTAAAGCACCTAAAAGAGCGGAAGAGAGAAGGAATATCAAAGGTCCCAACCCGCCAATTTAAGCATGAGAGGGAGGCCTATGGTTGCATCCACCACTACATTAGCACTCCTATTACTCTCAGCAATCTTGCCCCAAGAAATCGCTTCAGAAGGAGGCGCGCCGCTAAGAGAGCCGTCCCAAGGTTGGGAGGTGTTTATATAAATAGCGTAATCTAACCCTCCGCGCAGAATGTTGGAGGCGATGGTGTGATGCTTTGAAATGCCGCCACCTAAAATAAGAGCGCCTGTTCTTTCCGCGTTTAAAACTATCTGCGCCAACCGCTCCAAATCAGCGCTTACATCAATGCTTAATTTCCTCTTCTGCCTGTAGAAGAATAAGTGAAGGCCAAGCGCTGCATCTATAATGCCGGGGCAAAAAACAGGAATGTGGTTTTTCCAGCACCAATAAGAAAAAGCGCTTTCATTAAGTTTGCTCCCTATTTTATCTATAAGAAGTGAAGGTGAAATGCTTTCACCCTCCACTTCATCAAACACTTTATGAATAAACTCTTCCATAAATTGGTAGCAACTGTTATCAACCAGAATATTGCAGATGCGGTTCACTCCCTTCTTATGAAGTTCAATGTCATTTTCTCTAAAATCGCTTATAGCGTATTTCTTATAGGACTTTATAATGTCATGGTCTATGCTTCCGCCTGCAGTAACCACAACATCCACCTCTTTTCTTTTGCAAAGTTCCTTAATAACGCCCCTAAGGCCAGAAGCCACCAAATTAGAGGTAAAAGAAAGAAAAATAACATCGCATTCCTCCCGCATCTTTAGCCAGAGGCGCGCTGCCTTTGCCAACTCACTTGCCTGAAACCCACATCGCTCTAAATCTTCTAAGCGCTCTAAATCTTTAACTTCCATACAACCTCACCTAACTTTTCAGCCACATCAGAAGCGCAATAATTAAAGCCATAAACGCTTTTAAGCAGGTTGGAAGCTATGCCAACGCCCTTCACTCCTATCCAACAAGCGGTGAGCGGAGGGTGGGTGCAACAAAGGGCAGCAATTAGGCCGGCAAGCACATCACCTGTGCCTCCTTTTGTAAGACCGGCGTTGTGCTCCCTATTAACCAACACCTTTTCCCCATCACTAACAACATCCTCCTTGCCTTTTTTTACAATCACGCATTTATATTTTTTAGCCATCGCGCGCACATTTTCTTTAGAAGGCGGGAGGTTAAACAAGCGGGTGAATTCGCGCTCATTAGGCGTTATTACATTGCCTTCAAATTCTTCCTTACCCACATAAAGGCCGTCTCCATCAAAAACCTTTAAAGGCGCTTTTGGGATAGAAGGGCGCGCCTCATGAAGGCCGGGACCATAAAGGACGCAATCAGGGATGCGTTTAGGCGCATCCACAATCACTTCAGGAATGCGCTTTATAGCAGAAATTAAGTAAGGGTCTCTCTCGCCTGGAACAAAATAAAGGAGGTCCACAAACCGCCGCGCCGCAAGGAGAGAGAGCAAAGGTGCGCCATGATAGCGCTTGCTCCCGCCCACCACCAAAAGCACGCCGTTATCTCCCTTATGAGAATCTGGCGACGGAATATGCATAAATAAGCAACTCAAAAGAGATTTAAAGGGTTTTGCAAAAATGTTGGAAATAGTTGGAAATAATTAAAAGAAAAAATTTCCAAGTGTTTCCAATTATTTTTAAAATATAGATGGGATAAAATATACATGGAAGAGAAACTAGAAGAGAGTGAAAGAATAGAACTAAAAAGAAGTTTAAGTGATGAAGAGGGAATATTGAAAAGCATAGTGGCGCTCGCCAACAGCAAAGGGGGGAAAGTTCTTATAGGAGTGGATGAAGAAAAAGGCGCGGTGGGAGTAAAGATAGGAAAAAATACTGTAGAAAATTTGGCTAAAAAAATAAGTGAAAGTATAGAACCTCCGCTACTCACAAATATAGAAATTATAAGAATAGGGGGAAAAAGAGTAATAGAAATAACGGTAGGTGAGAGCAAAATAAAGCCCCATTTTTATAAAGGAGTAGCATATAGAAGAGTGGGGAGGATAAATGTAAAACTAACACCGCAAGAGTTGCTTTCTCTCATGAAAGAAAGCAAAGGAACAAGGTTTGAAGAGGAAATAGCAGAAGGCGGGTTAGAAGAAATTGATGAAAAAGCGGTGAAAGAATTTTATTTAAAAGCGGAAAAGAGCGGGAGGTTAAAAGGGGGGAAAGGAGGGGTGAGGATAATATTGGAGAAATTAAACCTTAAAAACGCGGCCATTTTGCTGTTTGGAAAAAAGCCAGTAAAACATTTCCCTTACTTTTCCTTCAGAGCAGCAGTTTCAACAAGCGAACGCTTTGACATTGAGAGTTTAATAGATATGCGATTGTTTGAAGGAAATATTTTTCAACTCATAAAAGAGGTAAGCGACTATCTTGAGTTCCATTTACCCAAAAAAATAGAAGTTGAGGGTTTGAGAAGGGTGGAAAAGCCCTTCATACCAAAAAGCGTTATAAGAGAAATTGTAGTAAATTCGCTTATCCATAGAGATTTTGCCGCCCCTTCCCCCAACTATCTCCTTATAACTCCAACCTTTTTTGAGGTCTATAACCCAGGAGGACTACTTCCCCAATTAAAAGTAGAGGATCTTTATAAAGAGCACAGTTCTGCGCTTAGAAACCCTTTATGCGCCCGCGTTGCCTATTATGCAGGATATGTGGATGAATGGGGGAATGGAACCGTTAAGATACTGCATGCCTGCGCTAAAGAGGGAGTGCTACCTAAATTTTATGTTAAAAACAATTTCTTCTATGTCAGAATACCTTACGAAGGGGAAAGCACAGAAGAAAAAATATTGAAAAATTTAGGAAAGCCGCAAAGGGCAGAAGAGATAGCAAAAAAGGTAGGGTTAAGCGAGAGAAGGGTGAGGAGTTATTTAGGAAAATTGATAGCAATGGGGGTTGTTGAGAAGAAAAGGAAGGGGAGAAGAGTGGTTTATTCATTAGCATGAAAACTTAAGTTGGAAATAGTTGGAAATAATTAAAAGAAAAAATTTCCAAGTGTTTCCAACTTTTTAACTGCGGTTTTCGTGCCAGAAATTTAATTAAAAACAGGGTTTTCTCGCCACTTTTTCTCGCCAAAACATGGCGAGAATTAATCAGGCAATGTGTAAATAGTGTTTTTACCTTTACCTTTTTTCACAAGCACCCCTTTTTCAACCATCCTTCCCAACACTCTTAAAAGGGTCCTGCGAGGGAGTTGAACATACCTCTCTATCTGTGAAGCATTAGTTAAGCCGTTTCTCACCGCTTCTAAAACCTTCAATTCCCTCTCCTCCAAAGAATAATGGGGATAAGTAAACAACACCTCTGTAGAATCTCTCTTCACATTCACCACAACCCCCCATTTGGCCTCGCGTGTATTGCTAAAAATAGTTTCAATCCCCTTCCCTAACCGCTCCATATAGCCCATTTTTTCCATAAAGGTGGAGATAAGCGGGTTGCGCGGCTTATGAAGAGGGTTTTCTAAAGTTACGCCGGGTGGAAAAGAGCCAGGATTTTTTATCTTTAAAGTTCCTTCGCTTAAAATCACCAACACAGGAGAGGTGTCTGCATAATTACGGTGGATAAGGGCATTGAGAAGCGCTTCTCTCAGCGCTTGTTTAGGAACAAGGATTTTGTGCTTTATACCTAAAATTAAAGGTTGGGGAAGCTTCTCTAATATTGCTTGATAGGCGCCCTCCCACTGCTCTAAAATAGTTCCTTCAATAATCCTTCTCTCAAACGCCTTACCATAATATTGAAAATCAACATAAGCGCCATGAATGAAAAGATGGGGGTGATGAGAGAAAAGCAGGAGAGCGCTATTGGTTATTTTCCCTCCCTTTACAATTTGTAGTTTTTCTAAAGATTTTTGTGAAAAAGGCAGGTGAATGGCTTTTAAATATGCTTTTATTTGTCTTTCGTCCAAATCTTCATAAGTAGCGCTTGCGCTTACCAACTCGTCAAACCGCACCATCCCGATCTCACTCGCCTTTTCCAACAATTCAGCCAACTCTAAAGGCCTGTTTACTGAGCCGATGCGCACATAAGCAACATTCCCCACGGTATGCAACTTATAACTTTTTTCCACATTCACAACCAAAACGCGTTTTTCCTCTACCCATAATTCAGAAACCTCAACGCGAGGAAGGGGTTTTATAGATTGGAGTATTTGGTAAAGGTCTTCTAATTTCTCAGAGGTTCCCACCACCTTTCCTCCATCATCCACACCTATAAACACTTTGCCTCCGCGCGTGTTTGCAAAAGCCGCAATATCGTGAGCAATTTGCCTAGTTATCCTTCTTTTAAACTCTACCTCCACCCCTTCCCCCTGCTTCACCGCTTCCAAAAGCGCCTCCAACGCATCCATAAAATATTCTTGCCATTAAACGCTTTTAAATCTTGCTCTTTCTCGCCACTTTTTCTTGCCAAAATATGGCGAGAATGCGCCCCCTTCATGTCAGCCCTTGATGTTGCCCAAAGGAATAAGCTTAACAACCTTTTTTGAAAGGCCTGCCTTATCTGTAGCATCAATCACCTCATCAATGCTTTTATAAGCACCCCCTGCTTCCTCTGCAAGGCCTGAATAAGAAACGCTGCGCACATATATGCCCCTCGCCTCCATCTCCTTCTGCAGCTTTTCCCCTCGCCACAATTTCCTTGCCCTTGTGCGGCTCATGGTCCTTCCAGAGCCATGCGCTGTGGTAAACCATGTTTGGGCTCCTGATTCCACTCCCACTAAAAGATAGCTCCCCGTCTCCATTGAACCGCCGATAATTACCGGTTGGCCATCCTCTTTATAACGAGGCATTAGTTCAGGGCGGCCTGGGCCATAGGCAGCGGTGGCGCCTTTTCTATGCACTATTAGCTCTTTCCATTCGCCATCCACCTTGTGCTTCTCCAAACTCGCCCTATTATGCGCCACATCATAAACCTGCCTTAATCCCAAATCTTCTGGGTCCTCACCAAACACTTGGCTGAAAACCTCTCTAATCCTATGAACTATGGTCTGTCTATTAGCAAAACTCATGTTTACGCCGCATTTCATAGCAGTATAGTAGTCCTGTCCTTCAGGAGAATTGAAAGGCGCGCATGCCAGCTCTCTATCCCTCACTTTTATGCCGTACTTAGAGCGCATCACCCTTAAAAAGACATTAAGATAATCTGTGGCTACCTGATGGCCAAAGCCGCGCGAACCGCAGTGAAACATGATCACCACTTGATCTTCAAAAATACCCCATTTTTTTGCCAGTTGCTTATTAATTATATTTTCAGGTTTCACATATTGAATTTCCAAATAATGGTTACCTGAACCTAGTGTCCCTATTTGGTCCTTTCCTCTAATAACCGCTTTCTCAGAGATTTTGGAAGAGTCCGCGCCTTCAAACCGTCCCCCCAATTCGGTAACCTCTAAATCTTCCTGCCATCCATAGCCATTTTCCACGCACCACTCCGCGCCTTCCTCCACCACCTTCTTAAAAGTCGCCTTATCCAATTTAACAAACCCTTTACTCCCCACACCTGCAGGGACCCTTTCAAAGAGCCTGTCCACCAACTCCCTTATTTTAGGTTTAACATCTTTTAGAGTAAGATTGGTAAGCACTAGCCGCATACCGCAGTTTATATCAAACCCTATCCCCCCAGGGCTTATAACTCCTTCATTAGCATCCATTGCAGCCACACCGCCAATAGGAAAACCATAACCAGAATGACCGTCAGGCATGCAATAAGCATATTTTACAATACCCGGGAGGCATGCAACATTACTTATCTGCTCAAACACCTGCGCATCCATCGCTTCTATGAGCTTTTCGCTTGCAAAGATTCTTGCAGGAACGCGCATCCCTTCCTTAAAATCTGGCGAAATCTCCCAAATATAAGAATCTACCCTTTTTAATTTTGGCTTAGAGAATATAGGTTTCATAGTTTTTGCTCTGTTTAATAGTTATTAAAAAATTAAGCAAAACTCCAAAAAAAATTAAATAAAAGAAAGTTAGGAGGCAAGGGCCTTAGAGATTGCACTTCTTATTAACTCCTTATCTAAATAAGGGTTACCTTCGCCCTCTATCAACTCTCCCAAACACTCACCGCAAGGAGGATTACCTTCCATAACGCTATCTAAGCAATCGCACTCACCATGCTCCAAACAATAACTGCATGGCTCTTTTAAACAGCATCTATACTTTCCTTCTTTTATCAATTGAAGTTTCACTTCCTTGTTCCATTGCTCTAAACGCTCCACCTTCTCTTCCGTGGCTTTTAGAGCAAAACCATATTCAGAACCTGCCCAAAAAGCCAAAAGAGCCACCACAACCAAAGCAACTATACTAAGCTTTTCCATAAAGTTTCACCTCACCATCTTTTTCCAAAACATAGACAGGAAAACCTTGATAGGTACCGCCCATACCTGGCGAGCCGGGGGGCATTCCAGGAACCAGAATGCCTGTTACATTTGGCTTTTCTTTTAGCAGTTTTTCAATAAATTCCACAGGCACATGTCCCTCTACCACATAACCGCCAACAACAGAAGTATGGCAAGCGCTGTACTGAGGAGAAATACCGTAAAGCTTTTTTATAGAAGAAATATCCTCAACCACTTTCACCTCCACTTCGTAGCCATTTTGCTTAAGATAGTCGGCATAAGCAGTACAGCAACCGCAATAAGGGGTCTTATATAAAAGCACCGTTTTGCCATCGCCACCACCAACTTCGCTCTCCATGCTCTGCTCAACCCTTGCATCACTGCTGCTCCCTAAACAACCAAACAGCACCAAAACCAAAACTAAAACACCAATTGCCCATCTCATGGCATAGTAAGGGGTGAAATACCATATTTAAATAGCGGTGAAATCAATTTCACTACTTCTTTGCCACCCATTCAGGAGAAGCATACTTTTGCTCTAAACGCCCTGCAAGCATTAGTTCATGAGGAGAAGGGGAAGAGAATTCCCATTCTTTGCCTTCCACAAAAGCATCTAAAAGGGCGCGGTAAACCTCTTCCCTGCTAACATCACAAAAGTTTTGCACCGCAGTAACGCGCTCTTTAACATTAGCAACAATCTTATCTCTAATTTTCTCATCAGGCACCTTAAGATAGGAAAACATCCTATCCACATCCACTTTATAAAGAAGGGTGCCATGCTGCAACAAAACCCCTTTGCGCCTGGTCTGAGCATTCCCTGAAATCTTCCTGCCTTCCACCACTATATCATTAATAGGCACAAACTCTGCCTTAAGACCTAAAGCAGAAAGAGCAGATATAATAGGGGCGCAGATCTCTTTATAAGATTTTATAATATCATCAGGAAATAACTTCTGGGGTGCAATGATGCTATAGGTTATCTCACCCTCATTAGAGTGAAAAACCGCCCCGCCTCCTGTTATTCTTCGCACCACATCCACTCCATCGCTTCTACATCTCTCCACATCAACCTCATAATACAAACTTTGGAAATAGCCGATGCTTACCGCATCAGGTTTCCAGCCATAAAATCTTATTACAGGAGGTGCGCCCTGAGAGATAGTTTCTATAAGCGCTTCATCCAGCGCCATGTTAAAAAATGCAGTGCCTTCAGAAAAAGGAAAAACCCGCCACCTCATGCTCTCACCATCGCTTTTTTTATCACCCGCGCCAAATCGCTTTTAGTTGCGCCTATCAAAACGCAATCCCCCAACACCTCTTCCACCTTAGCGCATAAATCCTCTTCGCTTATGGTGAAAGGAAGACCTATTAGCGCGCGCTCTAAATATTCAACCCTATCCTCAGGGTAAAGGAAAAAATCACCGCAAATTTTTATCTTTTCCACTCTGTCCTCCCCAAAAACCTCCACATAAACCATCTTCCCTCCAGCAATCTTTTCTCTCGCAAGCACAAAAATATTTTAGAAAAAGGGGTTTAAGTATTTTTTCAATAACACACAGGCACGCTCAACTTTTCTAAGCCCTTTATAAAAATACCTTCCTTTCTAAAAGCTTCTAAGGCGCGCTCAACAGCAGAAAAAGGAGCGGCTGCAATAAGATTGAAAATGGGGGATTCCAATTGCGCTTTATAGAGGGAAGAGTAAAAAGGGTCACAGTAATAGGCGCTCGTCCTATCCCCCAACTCTTTAAGGCATTTAACATAAAAATGCCCATCACCTAAAGTAATAAGCACCGTTTTGCCGTTTTTCTTATCTCTCACCAAAAGCGCCTCCTCTACCGCCAATTTAAAGAAGCGCTCCAACCACAACCTTCTTTCCCCTTCATAAGGAAGAATGGAAATATCGCACGCCTTATTCCTCACCTTATCTTTAAACAAGCGCCCTTTAACAAAATCATCTAAATCAACATTCTGATCGTCCCCTCTTATCTCTATCCATTTCAACTCGCGCTTTTTTCCCACTCCCAAAATCACATCGCAGGAGGAGAGGGAGAGCGTGAGAAAAAAATCAGCGTTATCAAAATTAAAAGTCCTCTCCACTTTAATGGTAGGCGCATGTTGAGAAGCATATTCCACTAAATCATAGTTATGAGCCATATCCAATAATTGAGAAAAGAGAGGTGAAAAAGAGGGGTCAACCAGATTGGAAAGGTCTTCAGGATTTAAAAGGGAAATGCGGTGGTTTAGATACTTTAGAAAAGGATAGTTTCTTTCAACCACCACATCCACTCCGCGCGATATGAGAAGGTCCAAAGCGCGCTCTTCAGATAAAGGCTCAAAATAAGCAGAATAGTTGGTTATTTGAGGGAGAAGAAGATGGGGGTGGATGTTGGAAGCAACGGTGGTGAGGCGTCCCTCCTCGCTTACCAGCCATAAGCGGTTTTTCCTCTCATAAATGGCCATAATAGTTAAGCGTGAAGGCCCGAAAAAATATTCTTTAAGTAGAAGCTTTTTATCTTTAGAAAGGCTCTGCCCCATCACCTCGCATTTTACCCTCCCCTCTTTCCACACCATCAGGCGGGGCAGGGTTTCAAAAAGAGGGGAATATCCTCCTAAGATTTTTTTAGGATTTAAAGAGGTTGCAAGGCGATAAACCTTTAATTGTGTCATGATATGTATTTGTGCGGTTAAGTTTTTATTTTTTGCAGGTCTGTAATGCGGTAATCCTCTGCTACCTTTTCCACCCCTTTCTCTTCCAGCACCACAATATCAGAAGGAAGAACTCCTCTCCCTACATACAACTCACATGCAAGCGGGTCCCTATAATCATCGCTTCCCAGGTCCCCCAACATCCTAGCCAACGAATCCAAAATACTTTCTTTAGGATAGATCAAAGAGATGTTGCCGTCATCATATCTCCTCACCAACAACACCAACCCTTCCGCCATTTTAAGGATTGCGTGCCAAAGCACCACAGAACCCTCAGTAACATAACTCATACGCTCCATCTCAACCTTCAAAACGGAGGGCTTAAACACACCTTCATCTACAAGATGCTCTAAAGTTATAGAATATAGCGTATTTTCTATAAACAGCCCTAACACACTCTCGCCTTCAAACCTTATCCCAAATAGATTTACATTCTCTTCTTCAGCATCGCTTACAAACACCACATTTTCATCTCCTGCCACCAACAGCTCACCCTTCTCCCCCACCCTCACTTCATTTCCCTCTCTGGCCATTTTAAAAATACGGGCCCATTCTTCAGAGAGAAGTTCAACAGAAACATTGTCTGCAAACTTGATAGAATGCCTAATTGTCCTCAAAATATCAATATTGGAGATAAGCGCAGGCATTCCTTTAATAAGCATCAACTGCGATGCATCCACCATATTATAGCCATAACGCACCCTATCTATTTTTCTAAAATTAAAAGAGGGGCGCAAGATATCACTCAACCGCTTTTTAGAGGAAGAAGCAATATGAACAAATTCTATCTCTTCTTGCTCATTAAGCGCAATGGTCACCTGAGGGCTAAAAGATTTATCATCAAACAACAACACCACATTGAGGAAGCGGGCGGTGTTGAAAAACCGCGCCTTTGTGATCGCCAACCCCATATTATCTTTCATAACCATTCCTTCCCTTAGATTATAGGAAGAGCGCCAAACACACACCGACTTAACATCCTCCATTAAAGATAAGAAACGCTTATTAAAAGCATCTTTTAAACGCGGCTTTTTCCCCACCGGCTTATAAACCCTGCCTAATTGTTTCATAAAATGATAATTGATGGGAAATATTTTTAATGATAAGGAAGGGGAATGAGAGAGAAGGGTTCCACTCCTTCCACCCTTGCCAAAATCCCCTTAGGCAGAGGTATTGAAGGGAGGCAGAGAGCGCTTTTAATAGGGTTGCAGTAAAAACGCGAATTTATATTCCCAACCACAGAAGCGGCAGAATAGGGGTCAGAAATATCAATCAAAACAGTCTTTTTTTCCTCATAATCCACCACCGCCACTGCGCCGCTGTGCCTCTCAAAGCGTTTAGCCCAAATATAGCTGTCAGCATCCTCAAAAACAACCGACACCTCTTCCTCCATTATAGCCTCACGCCTAACTATCTCACAATCAATCAACCTAAATATATCCAACCCCAAATAAGGACTGACAGTAAGCGCGCTTACATTATTTCCCTCAAAATAAACATTCAGCACCTCTGCCTCATCGCTATATCCATTAACGCTTTCAAAATCTGCCACCCACCAAAGCTTATTTTTAACGCGCCCTGTTTTTTTGGATTTTAATATAGAAAGCGCAACATCACCAGCAAACACATCCTCCACCGCTTTAGGCATCCTAAAAATAACCGCATGCTTAAGATGGCGCACCAAATATTGATTAATAAGAGGGATTTTCTGAATAAGGCGGAGATGGTAAAGAAGTTCTATAACGCGTACAGGTACCTTTTCCACGCACACGATGTCGCTTTCATTAACCTCTTCTGCACCCTCAAAGGAAACAAAATCATCTACTTTCAGCCCCTTTAAAATCGCCACACCGTACCCAGCGCCTTTTCCAATAAAAGCACTTCCTGAATTGTCCTTAAGCGTTATAAGGGTGCGTTTTTCATTATCATTATGCCTCAACTCCTCAAAAAGCACCCCTCTTATTTTGGCTTTTGAATATCGCACGCTTTTGAGCCTGCCGCCAAAAAGGCGGGTTTCAGAAGAGGGGTAATCTAAAGAGAGGTTGAAAGTTATGTTACGAAAAAAGCGCATAATATTATATGTTGTAAATTATGTTTAAATTGTTTGTGGGCGGCCATTAAACAGCCACCCTTTCGCCAGGCACTCGGCGGAAAAGTTGCACATCACCCACATGAGGAGCGCCTAAAACATAGCGCACCAGCCGCTCCACACCAATGCCTCCACCAGCGCTAGGCACCATACCTTCCTTTGCCAATTCCAAATAGCACGTATATTTGCTAGCATCTAAGCCCTCCTTTGCATCCCGCTCAATCCTCATTTTTATGCGCTCATACTCATATTCACGCTCCGCGCCAGAAAGCCCTTCTCCAAAGCCCTCTGGATAGATAAGGTCATAGTTTAAATAAACGCCCGGCTGCTTAGGGTCTTCCCTATCATAAAACTCTCTCTTATGAGAGACCACCCAAAAAGGCACATCCATTTCCTTAGATTTCAACTCCTCCCATTGACCGCCATATTCTGACTGAAGGTCGCTTAACTTAAAAACAGGGAAATGAGAGGGAAGCTCAGGCAAAGACCGCCCATATTTCTTTAACACATCGCTATGATCCTGAGAAAGCACTGAGAAAAGCGCCTTTAAATAATCCTCCACAAAATGCATTACCTCATGCATAGAAGCATACGCTATTTCAAAATCTATTTGTGTAAATTCAAAAAGGTGCTTTCCGCTTTCCTTCCTCTTGGGATGTTCTAAACGAACATTGGGGGAAAGGATAAAAATCTTGTCTAAGCCCCGCTTAAGAGCAAGTTGCTTATGGAGGATCATGGACTGGGTGAGAACCAATCTTTGGCCTAAATACTCCACTTCACCTGTCTTTATTACCGAACTGCCAGGGTCAGGGCCTAAAGGGTCAGTTATTGTGGACAGCACTATGGGCAAAAGTTGCTTAAAACCGCTTGCCCTAAAAAACAGCACTGACTGACCCAAAACCGCATCAGTAATCCTCATCGCATCCACAACATCCACCTTCACACCATCACCACAACCAGAAGCAGTTCCAAGATTATTAAATTTTTTGCCAAAAATCTTAGACAGAAACCAAAAAAAGACAAAAAGATTTAATAATAAATTGGATATTATCCAATATGGACGAGATAGATTTAGAAATAATTGAAGAATTGAAAAAGAATGCAAAGGCGAAAATACACCAAATAAGCAAAAGATTAGGAATACCCCCCTCTACCGTGCACCATAGAATAAAAAAACTGGAAAAGGAAGGGATAATAAAAAGATGGGGCGTAGAGGTGGATTATGCAAAATTAGGGCTGCCTATAAAAGCATTGGTGCTAGTAAACTTTGATGTTACAGAACTTAAAAGAATGGGAAAAAGCCAAGAACGCATCGCTCAAACGCTCCAAAAAGCACCTAACATAGAAAGGGTGGATATCATAACTGGAGAGGCAGATATGCTGCTTACTATAAGAGCAAAAAGCATGCAACACCTTCAAGAGATATTGTTTAAAAAGGTGCAGAGCATAGAAGGGATAACGCGTACAAAAACAATAATCAGTTTAAGCGAATGGGGCTAAGAGATGGTAAGATTACCTTCCATGCCAAACTCTCTGTGCCCGGCAACAGAACAGTAGAAAGAAAAGGTTCCTGATTTAGTAACTTCAAAATCAACTTGCGCCGTCCTTCCAGGAGCAATGGTAGGAGTTCTAATGCCTAATTCATCTACCACAAAATTATGAGGGACAGAACCCACATTTCTAAATATAATTCTAACCCGCTCCCCTTTTTGCAAAGTTATAGTTGAGGGGGAGAATTCAAACTCGCTTCCATTCACTTCTATCACCCTCACCTCCTCCCCCAACTGTGCGCCGCTCTTAACATCAACATATACAGCGCCTTCAATAGCATCATAATTGGTAAATATAAGCGCATTATTGCGCTCCACCCCCCATGCAGACCATGCGTCCCTTAATCCAGTGTAAGCTTCATAATCACCCCTTATAATCACAGTAGGTACAAAAGAAATGTTGTAAGCAGAAAGAACCTCTCCTGCATCCTCCACATCTAAATAAGTTTCATTAGCCATATAAAGGCCCATTCTTCTTAAACCGCTACTGAAGAAAGAAACAGGCAAGCATGCCTTGCAATTTTTATCAGAAAGATAAATAACATCTAAAAGGCCGCGAGTTTCCCCTGTATCTAAATCAACATAAGGCGGAAAGGGAAGGAGGGCATAGTTGTCTTCAAATGTAAGAATTTGCTGTCTTGTGGAGGCAAATTGGTCAAATCCATAAAAATCTGCCTCTTTATCTAAAAGTAATATAGGGACCTTGGTTAAAGAGTATTTTTCAATAAGACGGCGCCCTTCTTCTGAAGTGCTTTCCACTTTTCTCTCCTCAATATACATCCCCATAGAGCGCCTTAACTGAGATAAAATACCTGCAAAAGAGAAGCACTCTTGGCATTGGCTATCTTCAATAATCACCGCGCTCACTTTACCCACCACCCTTCCTTCACTTAAATCATAATAAGGAGGCGGGCTTTCAAACACCAACCTATCCCCTCTTCTTTCAAAAACATTTACCAAATTAGAGGGGAGGCGGTCTATCTCGCCGCTCAACACTAAAGCGGGGAGGCGTGAGACGCTATATGAAGATGCCTTATCAACACCCTCTTCTTTATAGGTAAGGTTATAATTTAAACCTCTAACCGCATCCACAATAGGCGAAACATCAAAGCAGGAATCGCATTCTGAAGGGCTTATTAAAACTAAAGAAATGACAGGGAGGCGATTTGCTTCCTCAATTTCCGCCTTCTTTTTTTCTACCTCTGAGAACAGTTCATTGATAGTGAAAAAGTTGAAAATGGTTATAATGAGTAATATTGCTACACCCACAGAAAAAAGAGAAAAATTATTCATGTTAGCAACCTCCAACCATGCTGGGCATTGTAGGTATATCAGAGGGGTCTTTGCCTGCTAAAGAGGTTGCTATAGAAAGCATGCTCTTAGGGAAGAACATGGTTTTCCAGCGCATCACTTCCCGCAACACTTCAGCATCACTCATGTCAGTTTGAGAAATCAACCCTAAAGCCAACCCTTGCAACGCTATATTATGCTTGCAGCCGCATCTTAAATTGCCCTGCGAATCCACACCTTGCGGACCTACACCGCAACAAAATTCGCAACTTATGCCTTTTGGAGCTGCGGCCAAACTCAAATACCTTTGCCATGCCTCTGGATTGTTATTTCTCACATCTTCTTTTATAACAAAATAATAACGCGCTAAATACTCCATGCTATTAACCGGGTCATCAAAAGTGATGCCGCCCAATTGGGCGCTATAAGAAGGTGCGCCTTTTGGCATCATAACTGCCGCAATTTCCTCCTGCGATTTTGCCTCTTTCAACTCCGGGAACACTGCCACAATGGTTTGAGAGGTTGAACTTAGAGAGGCAACATCCACATCTGAAAGATCCACTTCAGAAGAGAAAGAAGCGGTAGCAGCAGGAGCGCCGCCTTTTGAGGCCAATAAAGAGTTTATTTCAAAAATTTGGAATTGAACAAAGAGGGTGAGGGGAAGAAGGGCAAGCATAGCATAAAGGGCAAAGGAAGGAACCTCTTCCTTTGTGGCTTGTTTTGAAGGAGTTGAACAGCACTGAGGGGCAGATTGCTTATCCAATACTTTAGTTACCCCATAAAGAGCAACTCCTAAAGAAAGAACCTTCAACTCTATCCCCTGAAATGGTAAAATACCTATAGAGAAGGAAGCGCCGATTAGGGAGAAAAGAGCGCTGCCGCACACAGGGCAACCTGCACCAACCAATGCAAACAAAGAACTTAAACCGCCTGAAGCAACGCTTTCCTTTAATGAATGTTTAACATCCACCAAAAGGAAAGCGGCTGAAGAAACAATAAGGGCGTTCAAAACCATCGCAACCAATGTATAAAGCAGCCCGTTCATTTCAATATAGGGGAAAATGCTAAGGGAGGTGGTGGAGAAGGAAAAGTAATAGAGCACCAAGAAAAGTAAAGAAGAAATTGCAAAATAGAAAGAGCTGTTTTGGCTCAGCAAAGGAAGTTTTGAATGTAAGAAATAGCCGGACAAAGCAAAAAGCAGGGAAGAAACTAAAATAACCGCTACCCCTCCCCAAAAGAACTCATTAGCAGAGGGTAAATAATAATCTAACAGGAGAGTTCGGGGAAAGTCAAGCACTAAACTAGGCAACAGGAAAAGGAGGGAGAAGAAAAGGAAGGAGGTAAGGAAAAAGGTGTTTTTGTCCATTTAGCAACCCCCCACCATAGTAGGAAGATTGTTTAAACTGGTTTGCAAATTCACCGAAGAACCAGCAGCAGGAGAAGCGCTCGCCTCCAATTGCGCAATCTCCTCCTTAAGTTGCATCAATTGAAATGCCTGCACTGTGGAAACCGCTAAAAGCACAAGCAGCAAAACGCCCATTAAAACAACCTTTAACTCCATGCTATTCACCATATTTTGCTATATGTAACTTTTATGTAACCATAAAGGTTTTAAAACTATTGACCGCTCGGGAATGGATTGGCTGCATCACAGGCCTCTTGCCCTGGACATTGCGGATTTTGGCCTGGGCAATCGGTGCAAGGAAGATTGACTGCATAAGCCCAGCAGCAGGCATATTGATTAACCACCTCGCCGTTGAGCGTCCATCTCCATACTTTGTAATAGATATAACGGCACAGCGTGGTGCAGGTTTGAGGTTCTCCTATAGAAGTAATCAAATCATTGCAACCTGCTTGAGATATGCTTCCTTCAGCAGCAACCCATGGCTGTGTCCCTCCTGGACCAGACCACCCCTGCTCCTGCGCATAAGAAGCACACCACCCTTCACCCAAAGGCGTTGAATCGCAGAAATCACCTACGCCATCCCCGTCAGAATCTTGCTGGCTTGGATTTGTCATCTCAGGGCAGTTGTCTTCATTATCACAAACACCATCACCATCAAGATCGCCTCCCGGGCAAGGGTCGCACGCATCTCCTTGTCCGTCAACATCACTATCTGCCTGGTCAGGATTGGGGTCCCATGGACAGTTGTCACATAAATCACCTACGCCATCCCCATCAATATCTCCCTGGTCCTCATTAGGCACATCTGGACAATTATCTTGCGGGTCAGGTATCCCATCAAAATCGCTGTCCGCCGCTTCGCAAGAGCAGGACTCTAAATTACATTGATAACCTTCAGGACATCCGCTGCCGCTACAAACCATGCTGTTAGGGTCAAAATCAGGAGTTCCGCAAGGAACGGTTTCAGGTTCATCATCTGGCGGGAAAGGCCCTATTAAATCATCGCCAGGCGGGAAGGGAGGAATTACAGTATCATTTTGTGGCTCCTCTGGCGGAGGTTCCTCTGGCGGCACCTCCCCACCAGGCAGGCGAGGAACGGTAGGCGGTTGTTTAGGTGGAACATCGGGAGGAACTTCCCCGTCGCAAGCATTTTTTATACCCATTGCGCTATACTTTTTCACCTGCCTTTGCACCATATCACAGGGATAGTCTCCTATCTTCTCCCTTTCATAAGAAATATCAGCATCAGAAGTTTCTTCACATATAGCTTTAGGTAGATATAATGTTCCCTTCAACCTTAAAGCATATTCACCTAAGAAGAACTTTAAAATGTCGGTAATGGAAGGAATAGAAA
>JALWZW010000002.1:21413-29379 GCA_026992595.1 Microcaldota archaeon
TTCCTTTATTGATGTTTCCAAAAGTATCGTCAACCTCTTTCCCAACCTCTCCTTTCATAATATTTCCAGATTTATCTGGCTGGCCTTTTTTAACAGCTGGATAATTATCATACATTCCCTTAATATCCATCGCAGTGCTTATAGTATCACTTGCCTTCTTAGCCGTCTTTATCAAATTAATGACTTTTTTAACCTTCTCTGCAAGAGTCATTCCTTTTAAAACAGCGCCGAAAGAGGATTCAGCAACAGTACCTGCCAGCCCTTCTAAAGTAGCGCGCCTAACCTCAAAATCATAAGTTATCTTTTCCACAATAAGAATGTAATTTATAAAGTAAGTTATAACAGGAGTTATTTTGATCCATTCACAACAATTACCCTCGCGGTCTTTAGGGACTGCTTTTAAGTAAGGCGCTCCCTTCTTGACTTTTGTTCCTGTTGTTTTGAGCGGTATTTCCTCTTCTTCTATAGTAGCACCATCCCCTCTTTCAGCCCTCTCCTTGAGCCGCCAGGGCATCAATTCTCTTGTAACCACCCAACCAAAGAAAGAAAGATAGGTTCCGCCTCCTGCCTTAATTTCATTCAACTTTTTGAGAGGGTCTTTGTTATACTCCTGCACCACTTTTTTAAGTTGGTCATCCTGCGCCAACATAGTTTCTACAGGTGGGAAAGGAACACATTTCCTAGAACGGTCAATTTCAGGAACTGGCTCATCCACATCGCTACATTCATCTGTTGCCTTTTTCCTACATTCACTCAATGCCTGCCTCCTCAACTCCTCCACTTCCCTATCCAACTGCTTCTTTCTCTCCAACGCCTCTTGATATTCTTTATAAGCGCGTTTCCACTGGTTGAAAACTCCGGGCTTATTGGCAGCGCTTGCCTTTTGATAGGCATCATAAAGGCGGTTTGCCTCGCTTATTTTAGGGAGAAGTTGAGAGTTGTGGAAGTTCTTGGCTTCCGTAAATTTATCACAATAAGCACTTTTAGCCATACAACTGCTGCACGCTTCTTCAGCACACTTCCCCCATTTGCTGGAAGTATCATAACCACACTTTTTAATGCAAGAACCTGTAGCCACTCTTTCCGGCTTTATTCTCACCGGCTTAGAGGGTTCTTTTTCCCCATCTCCTCCTTCGCCTCCCTCTCCTTCACCATCAGGCCCCGGCCCTCCTTTGGGCCCGTAAGGGTCCCCGGGCAACGGCTCTCCTTCAGGAGGTAAATCAATGGTGGGGGGAACAATGATAGGTCCAGGTTCCTCTTCCACTTCTTCCTCAACAGGCCTTGGGAGGAAATAATCTTCTGTTTCCCCTATCTCAAATTCCCCTCTCCCAGTATAATTCTCAATCCGCTCGCCAGTAAGCGTTATCCTTATCCATCGCTCATAAGGGAGTTGGGGGAGAACATAAAGGACGCTTTCTCCCTTCTCCAACTCAAATTCTACATTCCTTACCACCCAATCATCAGGGCTATCCCACACCCTGCAACCATCAGAAAGATTATAATCAATAAGGACATTGAGGTAAAGCTTTCCAGAATGATTATAATTGGTTATTTTAAGAATGTTTGAAATCCTTCCATTTATAACCTGCAATCCATCATCCTTATCCCTATCCACAAGCTGAGGGGAAGGTTCCTCTGTAACAGCATCCCCCAACCATGCTTTAGAAATATCTATGTGACGCGCGCCGTCTTTAGAAGGAGAGACAGGATAGCCGCATTGGGGCTCATTAGGGCTTTCTGCAGCATCCCCAAAATCCCACTTATCTTCCTCCTCTTTTTCACCCTCTTTTAAATTCAAAGTATATATAGCAAAAGGCGGGAATTTAGGTTGCTCTCCTTCCCCGCCCTTTTTAGCAAATGCCACATAATCATCTAAGGTCTTTTTTATTTTGTCTAAATCCTCTTTTTTAAAGCAACCATAAAGCTTTGTAATATTCCTCCCCAAAACCTCCCCATCATCTAAAATATCCTGCGCCTTCCTTAAACCGAACAACTCCTCATAACTTTTATACCTATTATTCTCGTAATAAGCCAAAAGCGAGAGAGAGGAGAAAACATCAATATCCACTTCATCTGTGCTGTTCTCATTAGATTCAGAAAACTGCCTTAACTCAATGCGCTTTAGATTTTTATAAAGTTGCTCTGCGTTCTCCTCATATTCAGGGGTAGCGCCCATGCAGTACCAACCATCTAAAGCATCCTGCGCGCTAGGGGGCAAATTCTTATACCAAACTACCTCAGCGCTTGCCTTTTCCACTTTTATATTAAGCGGTTGGGCGCCTGCCTGTGCCAAATCCTCTGGAGAAACGCCTGGAGGTAGCGCAGTGCATCCAAAAAGAAAGAGAAAAACCAAAAGAAAAATTCTCCTTACCGCCATTAATGGTAAATCAAAACACAAATATAAAAATATTGCGGCAATAAGGCGCAAGGAGGAGGAAAAACTTTTAACTTCAAAAGAGAATAAGAAGCATGGAAAAGGGCATTCCAGAAGTGGTGCTAGAAGACGGGGAAGGGAAGAGATGGAACACAAAAAATTTAGCGCATAAAACGGTGGTGGTTTATTTTTACCCTAAAGATGATACGCCCGGCTGCACTGTAGAGGCAAAGGAATTTACAGAACTTTTACCAGAATTTGAGAAAATGGGGGTGCTGGTTGTAGGAGTAAGTCCAGATAGCTGCCAATCACACCAAAAATTCGCTCTTAAACATAACCTAAAAGTAACGCTTCTTTCAGACCCAGAAAAAAAACTTATAAAAGCGTTTGGGGTATGGGGCAAAAAGAGAATGTATGGGAAGGAATATGAAGGGGTTATAAGAAGTACATTCCTGATAGAAAACGGAAAGATAGTGAAGGAATGGCGAGCGGTTAGCCCTAAAGGGCATGCAAAAGAAGTTTTAGAATATATAAAGAGCAGGAGAAATAAAGGGGGAAAATGAGAATCTATACAAGAAGGGGAGATAAAGGAGAAACAGAGATTATAGGAAGAAGGGTTGGGAAGGAGGAGGAAGTGGTGGAAAGTTATGGGAGCGTAGATGAATTAAACGCCTTTTTAGGGTGGGTAAGGTCGCTTTCCAAAGAAAGGGGAGAAAAAGAAGTGGTGGAAAGAATACAAAGAGATTTGTTGGTAATAGGCGCGGAGTTGGCAGGTGATAGGACGCATAAAATAAAGAGAGAGGACATAAGATATTTGGAAAAGGAAATAGATAAAAGGGAGAGAAAATTGCCTCCGCTGCATGCATTTATATTGCCAGGGGGTGATGAGATAGCAAGCGCATTCCACATAGCCAGAACGGTATGCAGAAGGGCGGAAAGGCGGGTGGTGGCTTTAAGCAAGAAAAAAGCAATAAACAAAAACATTATCGCTTACCTCAACAGATTAAGCGACCTCCTGTTTATTATGGCGCGCTACCACAACTTTAAAGAAGGAGTGAGGGAGGAAGAATGGAAGGGCTGAGGAAAGCGCTCAAAGAGGCGCGCAGCATTGTGGAAGAGAGGAAAAGAATGTTTATGAAGAAAAAAGATGAAGAGGCGCTGTTTAGTGAATTGTGCTTTGCCATATTGGCAGCAAACTATAATGCAGAAAAGGCATGGGAGATACAGAGAAAGGTGAATTTTTTAGCGCTAAAGGAAGAGGAGATAGAGGAGGAATTGAGAAAAAGAGGGTATCGCTTTCCAAAAACGCGCGCCCGATACATCGCGCACGCCAAAAGCCACATCCCTCTTATAAAAAAAGCGGTAAAGGAAAAAGACAGGGGAGCGCTTTTGGAGATAAAAGGAGTGGGGCTAAAAGTGGCGAGCCATTTTTTAAGGAATTGTGGGGTGTTTGATTATGCGATATTGGATTACCATATATTGGACAGAATGGAAAAAATGAAATGGTGCAAAAAGCCCCGCACCTTAACAGCCAAAAAATATCTAGAAATAGAAAAAGTGTTTGTAGAGAGGGCGAAAGAAGTGGGGTTGGAGCCAGGTATTCTTGACCTTTATATATGGTATTTAGAAACAGGGAAGGTGGTAAAATAATAAGGAAAGGGTGGCTTTTAGATGTGGGATATACAGTAAAAGGAGAGCAGACATACATAACGCTAATAGTAAAAGGAAAAAAAACAGCCAAACTGCTTTTCCCTTATGACCCCTACTTTTATGTAGATGCGCCAGAGGAAAAGGCAGAAGAACTTAAGGAGGTAAAGGTGGTGAGAAAAGAAGAGGAGATAAAGGTAAAGAGGACAGAGATAGTTGAGAAAAAGATATGGGGAAAAATGCGTAAATTAATAAAAGTGGTGTGCTACAGGCCTCCGCATGTACCCCACCTCAAAGCGCACATCCCTTACCCTTGCTATGAGTACAGCATACCTTTTGCAAGAAGATTTATGTATGACCTCCAACTTTCCCCCTTTGACATCATAAAATATGAAAGAAAGGGTCCTTTAATTACCAAAATAATGGGAATAGAAAGGGCAGAAAGCAAAAAATCCCCCGCCCTTTCAAAAATGGCGTTTGATATAGAAGTTCTCAATCCAATGGGAACGCCCAGGGAAAAAGAAGACCCAATAATTATGATAAGTTATAGAAGCGATAAAGAGAAGGGCGTGCTCACATTCAAAGGAGATGGCGCATGTAGGGATGAGAAAGAGATGTTAGAACATTTTGATAAAAAGATAAAAGACGAAAACCCAGATATATTAATAGGATATAATTCATCCCTTTTTGACCTGCCATATTTGAAAGCGCGGGCTGAGAAGCTAAAGGCACAGTTTAATTTAGCGCGATTTGGAGGGAAGATGAGGGCGGTGCAAAAGGGGTTGGTGCATGGATATGAGATAAAGGGGCGCGTTCATGTAGATATGTACCCTATCTTGCGGCTTTTTGGCTATATTGGAGTTATAAAAGCGGAGAACTATACTTTGGACGCAGTGTCAGAAAGCGTTTTAGGAGAGCACAAAATAGACATAGGGGGGTGGGAGAGAATAAATGAATTGTGGGAAAAGGGAGAGGTTGGGAAGATTGCTGAATATTGCCTCAAAGATGCAGAATTAACCTATCGCTTGGCAGAAAAGTTCCTACCCTTAGAGATAGAATTGGCGCAAACCTCAAAACTCCCGCTTTTCCAAACCACCCTTTCCACAACCGGCCAGATGGTAGAAAGTCTTCTTATGTTTCATGCGCAGAGGAGGGGGGAGATAATACCGCCAAGACCTACTTCAGCAGAGGTTGCAGAAAGGATAGCGCGCCCCATCAAAGGCGCGTTTGTAAAACTACCAGAGCCCGGGATTTACAGCAACATAGCGGTGCTGGACTTTAGGGGGCTGTACCCTTCCATAATTATTTCCTACAACATAGACCCAGCTACTATAAGCGAAAGCGGGGAGCACAAAGCGCCTAAAGGGACCACATTCAAAAAGGCGCCTAAAGGGTTAATACCTGAGGTCTTGGAAGGGTTATTAGATAAAAGGGCAAAGATAAAGAGGGCGCTAAAAGAGATGGATAAAGATAGTGAAGAGTATAAAGTGCTAAGTGCGAGAAGTCAGGCGCTAAAAATACTTGCAAACAGTTTTTACGGCTATTTGGGGTACGCAAGGTCAAGATGGTATTCGCGGCAATGCGCAGAAAGCGTTACTGCATGGGGAAGAAAGCACATAAACGATACTATCCAGAAGGCAGAGGAGAAAGGGTTTAAAGTGCTCTATGCAGACACCGATTCTGTGTTTTTAATATACGAAGATAAAGAGAAGGTAATAGAATTTATGAATGAAGTGAACAAAGCGCTCCCTGAGAAAATGGAGTTGGAGTTGGAAGGGTTCTATGTGAGAGGGGTGTTTGTAAGCAAAAAAAGCGAAGAAAAGGGCGCTAAAAAGAAGTATGCGCTGTTGGGAGAGGACGGAAGGATAAAGATAAGAGGGTTTGAATTGGTGCGTAGAGATTGGTCAGAAATAGCAAAAGAAACGCAAAAAAGGGTGTTGGAGATAATACTTAAGGAAGGGAGCAAAGAAAAGGCGGCAAAAGTGGTGAGAGAGACCATAAAAGCGCTTAAAGAAGGGAAGATTGAATTAGAAAAATTAGCAATAAAGACCCAACTTAAAAAAGAGCCAGAAAAATATGAGGTAAAGAGCCCTGAATTAGAAGCAGCGCTAAAGTTAAGGGAAAAAGGGCTTCAGGTAGGGAAAGGGGCGATTATCTCTTATGTGATAGGAAGAAGAGGCACATCTATTTCAGAAAAGGCCACCCCTTTAGAATTAGCACAAGATTATGACGCAGATTATTACATAAATAACCAAATCCTCCCCGCAGTAATGAAAATAATGAAAGAATTAGGGTATGATGAATATACATTGATACACGGAGGAAAGCAGCAAAGTTTGGAGGAATTCTTTTAAAAGATAAACAACACTATCTTATGATGCTCAAGAGAAAAAGCATAAGGGAAAGGTTCAACCAATGGTTAGAGGAGATATTTAGCAAAGGGAGGGAGTTTAAGCCAGAAACTATAGAGGAATTAGAAGAAATTGCGCTTAGAGAGAGGATCTATAGCAAGGTAGAGAGAGGAGAGGAAAGCGGGCTATTGAGAATAGCGGCCAGCGCACGGAGGGAGGCGGAAGAACTTAGACAGATGTTGAACAGCGCCAAAAGCAAGAAAGAGTTGAACCTACGAGCATGGGTGGAGGGAAAAAATGCTTGACTTAAGCGGAGAAGTGAAAGAGAGGGTTATTAGGATATGGGAGAATATGGGGAAAGAGGATAGAGACCATTTTATTAATCAAGTGGCGCTTGCAATGAGTATATGGGGGAGTGATAAAGAAGGAAGGGCGCTGGTATTAGATGTGCTTAATGAGATGGTAAAGAAAGGGAGCAGAAATCTGGCAGATTTTGGGCTGTTTGTGGAAGCCGCTATTAAAAACGCAAAAAACAAAAGCAAGATAAAGAGAGCGGCTATTATATTGGAAGGATATAGAATTAAACATGCATTGCCCTCAGAACCACACATGCCTATAGTATAGAAGAAAGGTAAATCGCTGGATAGTATGGCGATAACACTATGCGAGTTTTGCAAGATAGGGGAAATACCTTTAGGAACATGCTATGTGTGCGAGGGGAAAAGCGCATTAGTAGATAAAATGCTAAGTGAGATAAAGGATAAAATAAAAAAATACAAAACATATTCGCTTTCCTTAAGGCTTCCGCGAGAGTGGCAAATAAAGGAAGAGATAATATGGGATTATAGAAGCGAATATAAATGCATAAAGGAGAAACTTAATAGAAAGATAAAGGAAGAAATAAAGAAAATAGGGGGGCCGCAATTTGACAAAGAGGGAGAGGTAAGGGTAGTATTTGATTTTAAGGAAGAAAAAGTTGAGATAGAGCATAATGACCTTTTTTTGTTTGGGCGCTATTTTAAAGGTAAAAAAGGCCTTTCGCAAACAAGATGGGTTTGCTCCTCTTGTAAAGGAAAGGGATGCAAAAAATGCAACAACAAAGGAAAACTTTATTTATCGGTTGAGGAGGTTATAGGAGAGCAATTTAAAGAAAAAAGCGGGGCAGAAGATTATATATTTCACGCCTCTGGACGGGAGGATATAGATGCAACAAACAGCGCAGGTAGGCCTTTTGTTTTGAGGCTTAAGAAGGCGAAAAAAAGGGATTTTAGATTGGAATTTGAAGAAAGAGAGGGGGTAAAAGTGAAAGACCTGAAGACAGTGGGGAGGGAGAAGGTGGAAGTGGTGACAGAATCTCATTTTGACAAGGCATATTTGGCATGGGTGGAATTTGAAGAGGAACCTCACTTGGAAAATATTAGAGAAATTATAGGGAAGGAGATAAGGCAAAGAACTCCGCGCAGGGTGTTGAGAAGAAGGAGCGATATTGTGAGGAAAAGGAAAATATTTGATATAAAAATAAAAAAGAGGGAAGAGAGGAGGGTTCTTTTTTACATTAAGGCAGAAGCAGGCACCTATATAAAAGAACTCATCT
>JALWZW010000003.1 GCA_026992595.1 Microcaldota archaeon
TAGTTACTCTGAGATAATGGGTTTTTCCTTTTCCTCTACCTCTTTGTATCACTCCCCAATCTTCATAATCTTCTAAATCAGCCAAGCTAGTAAAAAATCCTGCTCTAAATAACACCCTACCTGCATTACTGTCAAATGGAAGCTCAAAAGACCATTTACTCCAACCAGTATCCTTTTTAGAAGATAAATTAAAAGTGTGAATATACCATTTGACAAACAAATGACAAGCTTTATCACCCATAGCACTTCCTAATCCGTACCTTTCGTGATTTTTTAATTGTTTACTCATTATTTCTGCAGATTCAAAGCTTTCCAAATATTCTACAAGTGGTTGGGTAGATACACCACCGCAATCTTTTTCTAGAAGCAGAGGAACACATAGGGGGACGCCCCATCTATGAATCCCATAATCTAAAACTTGGCTAATAGAGACAATACCTCTTGGAGATTGAGCAAAAAACAAACTATATTTATTTGGATTTGAGTTGTTAAGTTTGGCCCATATCTTTGCTCTCACTTTTTTGATGGACTGATGTTTGTCTAATAGTTCATCGATGGAAATGTTTAATTCTCTAAAAAAATCAAGAGGCCGATGAAATATTCTTATCTCTTTTCGGTAAAGAGCATTAGTTACATTTTTTAAAAGTTCCCTAACCCCCGGAATATCAGGTCCTTGGTCCAAAACAGCACTTAATAAAAGAAATCTGGCTAAAATTTCTCGTCTTGTCCAAGCACCATCCATGGAATCAAGTTCATCATGCATTAAACGCCCCGTCTTAGTAAAGAAATGCTTAAAAGATTCTACCTTATTTAATGGCGGAGAATCTATAAGTTTTCTTTGTCGTCCTATTTCCGCTATCTTAAAAACTAATTTTTTGATAAACTCTATTTCGCTCATTTTTTCCACCATGTTAAAAGTTTTTTATCTTGGATTAAACCGTTTTTATTGATATAGTAATCTAAAAGAGCTTGGAATACCACTTTACCATTCGGATTTAAATCGCCCATAATGAATTTTCTTTCTAAAAAATAAGACACTATTCCAACCATTCCACTACCAGCTAAAGGATCGAATATTAAATCTCCTTTATTAGAAAAATGTTCTATCAAACATCGTAAAAGTTTAAATGGCAACCTTGTTGGATATTTTGGCATTTTCACTTTATAATCTCTCTTGAAATTAAGAGTAGCTAAATTTGGTTCTCCTCTTTGGCAATGATGAGTAGTACATCGTGTGGTATATGTCCAGACATCGCTATTTGTTATCCAAAAAATTTCGTAAACATTATGAGCAGGTCTTCTTTTGCATGCAGGAGCAAAATTATAAGTCCAATATAATTTACCTCTTAAAGTTAATCCTTTAAATCCCACTATCCTATCATGAATTATATTACTATTATTCCACCCAGAAAAGATTAAAGCTTGTCCTTTAGGTTTTAAATTTCTTTTAATTACTTCTAATAGCTGTTGAATTTTTTGTCCATATTCTGAAACGCTCCACTCAATATAACCCTCAACAACATATTCTGCATTTCTATGATAATTCCCATTTTTTCCACTAAACTCTATCCCAAAAGGAGGGTCAGTTATAATTAAATCAGCATTAACATTATGCCAATCTGTCATATCTTTTATTTCAAACTTTTCCAAAAGCTTCTTTATATCCATTTTTTCACCATTCACAAAAGTTCTTTTGCTCTTGATTTTATAAAGTATTATTCCATCTTTAAGATAGAATTTTTTAATAAAAATTTACCAACAAAAATTACAAAAGCGGTGAGCAAAACACTTTTAAAAATCTCCCTTAAAAATAAGAAACAATGAAAACCATCAGCGTTATTGTGGAAGGAGGAAAAGCAACACCAGGCCCCCCATTAGCCCCTGCTCTCGCTCCTCTAGGGGTAAATATAGGAAAAGTAGTGGCAGAAATAAACCAAGCCACCAAATCTTTTGCAGGAATAAAAGTGCCGGTAAAAGTATTGGTAGACCCCAAAACCAAAGAGTTTCAAATAGAAGTTGGTTCTCCGCCCACTTCAGAATTGATAAAGAAAGAAGCAGGCATTGAAAAAGGGGCGGGAAATAGAGAGGCACCTGCAGGAGATATTTCCTTAGAAAAAATCATCTCAATTGCAAAGGCAAAAACCAACTCTTTGGCTTCTGATTTAAAAGGCAAGGTTAAAGAGGTGTTGGGAACCTGTGTGAGCATTGGGGTGACAGTGAACGGAAAAAGCCCTAAAGAGATTATAAAAGAGATAGATAAAGGGATGCATGACAGCCTTTTAGTGGGCTAAAATGACCAGAACCACCCTCTTCTTTCTTTTCCTTTTCCTCACCACCTATTCATTGGCAGGCCAAATATGGGAGGAACGGCTTAGAGAAGGAGCGGTAGAGATAGAAAAGGGGTCAAACAGCATATTTATAGCAACCCCCGCGTCAATCTACGAATTTTCGTTGAGCGGCACAAAAAGGTGGGAGTTTTCGCAGGGTGCCTTTGACATAGAGGCAGAAGAGGGGAATGTGTACGGGACGGATGGAAAAGAGGTCTTTCGTCTTTCTAACAACATCCTAAATTGGAAGGTAGCGCCGCCTAATATTAGCAAAATATACGCACTTTCTTTGGGCGAAAAAGGGGTTTATATAAGCACAGATAAAGGAATTTTGCGCTTGGATAAAGGGACAGGGGAAAGCGAATATATTTTTGAAGAAGAGTTAGAATATGGCAGTAAAGCGGTGGAAGAGGGGGAAGGGGTGGTTGTAAATATAAAAAGGGGAGGAAAAAGCGAGATTGTTAAGATAGAGGAAGGGAGTATAAGATGGGCGGTGGAAAGCGGCGAGGTGTGGCCTGAAGAAATAGTTAAAGATAAAACAGTATATTATGCGGCAGGGTTGGACGGGAAAGTTAGGGCAATAGCCAATGGCAGGATTATATGGGAGTTGGACCTTCAAAGCGGAATAACAGCCAAACCCGCGCTTGTTGGAAACACCATCATAATAGCAACATTAAGAGGAGAGATATATGCATTAAATGCAGGGAATGGGGCGGTAAAATGGACCGCAAAACTGCCTGCAGGGATAAAGAAGGGGTTGGAAATAGGAGAGATGGGGGGCAAAGCGGTGGTGTTTGCCGCTGCTTCAGATAGAAGCATTTATGCAGTGGATGTGGAAGAGGGGCGAGTGGTGTGGAAAGGAGGGGATGGAAACATACCAACCAAGCCAGTTTTCCTTCAGAACATTCTATTCTTTGCTACTAAAAAGATTTATGCGTTTGAAAGCAGCAGGGCATGTTCCATAACCTATCCGCCAGAGGGAGCAATTCTTGATAAAAGAGAGATAGCAGTAAGGGGAGGTTATATAAGCAAGTACAGCAACCCAAAAGTAGAGGTTGCAATAAACAGCGGAGAAAGGGAGGAAGCAAAGGTGGAAGAAAAAAGATGGAAATATTATATAAGCCCGGAAGAAAAATTGGGAGACGGACCTAACACCATAAAATGCAGAGTAGCTGATTCAGGTGGGGAGGAAAGAGGCCCTCTTTTCACCCAAATAATAGTTATTTATGACAGCAACGCCCCTTATGGAGAAATAGAGGCGGTGATAGAAGGGCAGAAAGTGGAGGGAGAGCGGTTGTTGCTGAAGGTATATGACAGGAGAGAGGGCAGAGAGTTGGAGAAATATAGCTATAGTATAAACGGCGAGGAAAGAGAGGTGGAAAAAGGGCCTGTGGAATTGGAATTAGGAGAAGGAACGCACACCATAGTGATAAAAAAGAAGGGGTATAAAGATAAGGAAGTGGTCGTAAGGATTGCGGGAAAAGGAAGCGTACTGCCCTTTATTATAGCCGCGGTAGTAATTTTAGGAGTGCTTGTAGTGTTGGTGCTGAAGAAGAAGGGGCTTATATTAAAGGGAAAATGATTAGTAAATAATTACTTTCATTTGGTAAGGACCTCGCAGCCATTTTCAGTTACCAAAACGGTGTGCTCCATCTGCGCCACCCTGCCTTTTTCCACCTCTCTCAAAACAGGATAAGCGCGCAGGGTATGGGTTTCCAACAATTCCTGTAAAGCAGCAGAGACAAGCAGCTTTGATTTAAACTCCTTCCTTATCCATCTCTCTGCAAAGGGTAAAAAGCCATATTTACTCCAGACATGCTCCACAATCTTACGCGACTGCCTAAGGCGGATTTTGCCAGGGGCATAGAGAGCAAAGATTTCTACCTGCTCCAAATCCTCCACATAACCTGCACCATCAGTTACAAACGGCTCCACTGCAAAAACATCCCCTTCTTTGAAGCGGTAAGGGTTATTTGTTTTTATATTAGGAAGTTCCACGCCGGCATGAAGAGAATTAGAGGAGATCTGATGGCCGGTAAGGTTGGCAATGGGCTTAAGGTTGTGCTTTCTTATACTATCCTCAATAACGCCTCCCACTTCGCCCACCGATACGCCCGGCTTTATGGAAGAAATAGCGCTGTTTAATGCATCCTCTGCCGCTTTTATAAAATGCTCTGCAGAACCGCTTAAATCTAAAGTATAAGCAGTATCGCTAAGCGCGCCGTTTAAAGCAACACCTAAATCAATCTTAACCAAATCGCCCTCCTGCAGCGTTTTTTCGCAATTATATTCAGGCGTATAGTGAGCAGCAATCTCGTTAATGGAAATGTTAACAGGAAAGGCGGGCTTGGCACCCTCTTCTTCAATCATCTGCTCAATAGTTTCTGCGATATCTAGAAGGGAGGCATCAACCATAATAAGCTTTTTGCTCGCTTCTCTCACTTTCGCGGCAATCTTCCCTGCCTCTCTAAAATCATCAATTTCTTTCATAAAGCAATATAGAAAAGCAATATTATTGAATGTTATGGTTAAAGCGCATTTTTAAAAAATTTTTATTTGAATAAAAATTATGCGAAAAAAAATTAATAATTTAGAGAGTTTAAGAAAAAAATATAACAAACTGCCCAGAGCGAATGCAAAAAATGTTTTTAAAGAAACCTTCCAAAGATGGGGGCCGCGCCTTCCCTCGCTTAAAAAGGTGGTTTATATTTTCGGGGGAAGCGGGCTGAAAGGGATTGCCTACATCCCTTTAGTGGAAAAATTGCCTGTGCCGCACGCAGCAGTGGGGAAATCGGGCGGGGTTTTAGCCGCTTACGGTATGATGGCAGGCATAAGCGGAGAGAGGTTTGAAAAAACTGTAGATATAAGAGAGATGTTGAGGAGGGCAAAAATAAGGATGCTTCTTAAATTTATAAAAGGAGAAAATGGCCCCAACAGTGCGCTGATAGAAAGGATAAGGGAGCTTTGCAAAGAGAATATAGAGGGGTTTGCAGGTGTGTGTTCGCTAACCGGCACTATAGAGACAGGCGTTTTTGGTAAAATAAACGGCAGAGAGTTAAGTGATATAGAACTTGCAACACTAATATACGGCAGCATTGCTTATCCGCTTGCGTTTATGCCTGTGAAAGCAAAGGGCATCTGCACCCTTTACCACCCGCTAAGCAAGAAATTAGAATTAAGGAAGATAGATACGCTGCTTTATGATGGGCTAAGCGCTTCCTTAATTCCTATCTCTGAGAGCAGGGCGCTATTTGGAAAAGAGGAAACGCTCTACATTGCGTTTAATTTTGTAAATACCGCGCTGCCCAAAGCACAAAATATATGGGGCGTTCTCTATGAAAACTTTGAAAACATATTCCTACATTCAGCAATAAGCGCGCTTAATGAAAATAGAGACCTTGCGCTTCTCCTTATTAATCTTAATGCACGCGGCGTATTTAACAATATATGGATAGACGATGTGGAAAAAATAAAGGAAATAAGGAAATGGGGGGAGGAAATGAGCGCTGATATAAAAGAGTTTCTTACTTAATTCTAAAAAATGAAAGTGGCTGTGGTAGGAGTGGGAAACTGCTTTTCCGCTCTTTGGCAAGGAATAGAAAAGGGAGAAGTGCAATCGCTGATAAAGGAGAAGATAGGGAAGTATAAAATAAGCGATTTAAGATTTGTGGCTGGCTTTGATGTCTCTGAACGCAAAATAAATAGGCCGCTCCATGAAGCGATATATGAGGCGCCTAACAGAGTAGATTGGGTGAGGATAGAAAAAAGCGAAGGGTGGTGCTACCCTGCACCTGTGCTGGACGGCGTTGGGAAATGGGTGGAAAAGGATTTTGCGCCTCACAATATTAAAAAAGATTTAGAGACATGGAAGAGAGAATGTTTGGAAGCGTTGAAAGAGAGCGGCGCAGAGGTTATTATAAGCTACTTGCCTGTAGGAAGCGAGCGCGCAGCGCTTTTTTGGGCAGATGTAGCAGTGAGCGCTGGGTTGGGCTATGTTAATGCAATGCCCACCTTTATCGTTTCCCATCCCCAATGGGATAAGAAGTTTAGAGAGAGGGGGATTGCGGCAGTGGGGGACGATATGAAAGGGCAGCTGGGCGCCACCGTCCTTCATAGATGGCTTGTAAGATTGCTAAAAATGAGAAAGCTGAAAGTAGAGGAGACATTCCAAATTAATGTGGGCGGAAACAGTGATTTTAAGAATATGCTGGAAAGAGAGAGGTTGAAAAGCAAGAAGATAAGCAAAACAGAAGCGGTGCGCTCTGTTGTGCCTTATTTAGAAGACGAAAACATCCATGTAGGCCCTAGCGATTTTGTGCCTTTTTTGAAAAACACCAAACTATGCTACATATACTTAAAAGCGCACCAATGGGGCGGCTGTGGGATGGAAATAGAGTGTAAATTAAAGGTTAACGATAAGGCAAATGCGGCACCCATCGCCGCAGACGCGCTGCGCATCGCAAAAGCATGCATGGACAACGGCATATATGGCGCCTTGAAAAGCCCTTCCGCCTATCTTATGAAGCACCCACCGGTTCAGATGGAGGAAGAAAGAGCATTAGAAGAAACTTTAGGATTGGTAAAGGCGCTTGAGTAGCGGGGGGTGGATTTGAACCACCGGTCTCTGGGTTATGAGCCCAGCGGGGACTCCAAGCTCCCCTACCCCACTTTAAGATTTCTATCTTTTTTATCTTTTCATATTTAAAAGCATATTTAAAAGAGAATATATTTAAAAAATTGGGAAAGGGTTAAAGAGGCAGAGAAAGAGAGGGAAATAAAAACTTTTTTATACATATAATACCACATGTTAAGGCAAAGAGTGCGCTTACCTGTAGTAAAAGAAAGAAACGGGCAAAAGAAGATGGGGCGCGTAGATGTCTTTATAGACAGAATTTTAGGCGCTGGCGGAATGGCAGGTGTTTTTGAAGGAGAGATGGAAGGTAAAAAGGTCGCAGTGAAAATCGTTATGCCTTATGCTCTTAATAAGAGAATTTTTAGAGAAATAAGCGCGATGGAATGGTTAAAAATATGGGGAAAGGCGGAAGAAAAAGAGGTTGGAAGGATAGGAGGGGTAGTAAAAATTGAAGGAGAAACGGTGCTGCTAAATCCTAACGCCCTCGAGCAATTAGATAAAGGGTTTGTAATATGGCTCCCAATAGATAATGAAATAAAATATTTAATCTCTCAGCAAGGAGTGAATAAAGAGGGGTGCGCGCTGGTATCAGACCTTTTATGTAAAGGGCTGGCGCAGATATGGACAGCAATAGGGGCAAAGCAGCAAGGAGTAGAAAGCTTGGGAGAAGTTGAAAAGGCAGCGCAGTACGGAAGAATGTTAGAAGAAGCGCGAAAAATGCTTTCAGAAGAGGAAAAAGTGGTAGGAATAGTGATGGAGTATATAAAAGGAAAGACGGTGGAGGAATTGGTGGAAAAAAGCAAAGAGGAACCGCTCACAAAAACAGAAATAAGATATTTGGCATACGCGCTTATAAGCGTGCTGGAAAGGATGCATCATTTAGAAATAGCGCATAGAGACATAAAGCCGGAGAACCTCTTCATCAGCGAGGAAGGGGTGTTGAAAGTTGCTGATTTTGGTCTTTCCACCCCGGTGCAAGCAGTAGAAAAAAGAGAAACGGAAGAGGAAAGAGATGCCGCCTATCAGCTAATAACAGCACCTCAAGAATGGATGGGATCGCCCTTATATGCTCATCCAGACCAACTAGGGAAAAGCGCGTCTAGTGAGCTTATGGATGTATTTAGGTTTGACCTCTTTAGTTGGGCGGCAACAGTGTATGCAAGCGCTACTGGATACTCTCCATTAGAGGTAGCATACTTTTTAAGAACAGGGGAAACATTATTTGAGATTGAGAGAGAGGATGGTCTTATGAGGGAAATGATAATATCTCTCGCCAGCTATCACGGGGAGGAGCGGTTGATGGAAAGGGCGCTTGATAGGAGAGAGGTGGAGAGAATAGAGGCAAAAAGCGAAGAAGGGGAAGCGTTAAAAAGGAGAGTTATAGAAGGTTTGCGCCTTTTAGAGGAGATGGAAAGAGAGGGGGATGCGTTGCCGCGCTTCATGAAGGAGCAACTACTTATAAAAAGCGCGGAAAAAGGAGACAGACAAGAGATAACAGAAGATAAAGCAGAAGAGATAAAGAAGAAACTTTCTCAAAATTATGAGAATATTTGCAGCAAAGGGTGGATGGAAGATGCAAAGGACAGGTTGCAAAAGAGGTTAGGGCTGTTGCGCGTAGATTCCATGCAAATAACTACGCGCATAAACGCCCCCCAAAGCACAGGCGCTGAAGAGAGTGAGGAAAAAGAGGCGGAAACAAGGCCAAAAGGAAAATGGGCTAAAGTTATAATGTACATAGCGCTTATTCTGGGTGCAATGTATACTTTAGGGAAATGGATGGGGACAGAGGAAAGAAGCGCTGAAAACAGAGGGGTAGAACAGGTGG
>JALWZW010000004.1 GCA_026992595.1 Microcaldota archaeon
CGCTTCTTCTCTCTTTGCTTGGCGTCCCTCTTGCGCTTTTCTCCATGCTCATTCCCGGCTTTGGCTCTCCTGCCCAACTTTCCGCCTTTGCCTCTGTTTTCATCCCTCTCAACTCCCCTGCCTTTTTTGCGCTTTCTTCTTCTATTGCGCTTTCCCAATCTGTCTTTTCCTTTGCTGCTTATGAGGCGTTGGGGAAGGCGAGGGTGGGTGCGGTGGCTATTGCAAAACCCCAATTTTCGCAAGAGGCAGCGCTTTCTATGCTTTTCAGCGGTTCCCTCTCCGCGCTTCTCCTCCTTCTTCTCCCTAAAATAAACCTCTCCTCTCTGCGCCTTTTTTCCTTGCTTTATGTGGTGCTGTTCTCTTTCTTGTTTGATGGGTGGATGGGTTTATTGGTTTTTGCGCTTGCGGCTGCCCTGGGCGGTTTATGTGTGGGGCTGGGGGTGAGGCGCATCCAACTTTTAGGCGCGTTAATGCTCCCAACTTTGTGGTATTTGGTAGCGATTAGTATTTAAAACTAACGCGAGTATCTTTATCATGCGCCGCCTGCTGTTAGTGTTATTTTTGTTTTCATTAGTAAGCGCATGGTTTTATCCTAATTTTTACAAGCGCCAACAGATTAACCTCACTTACGGCGGCACGGCGGTCTCTGATGTGCAGGTGCTTTTAACTATCCCTTATGATGCAGACATGCAACCTGATTTTTCTGACCTGCGCTTTACTTATTGGGATGGGGTTACAGAGAGCGCTGTTCCTTTCTGGATAGAGGATTATACGCCAAGCACCTCTGCCACTGTATGGGTCCGCCTCCCTAATCTTGCTTCGCCCGGCCCTTCAGTTCTTTATGTTTATTACAACAATCAAACGCCGGTCTCTTCGGCAAGCGATGGAAAAGCCACATTCTTCCTCTTTGATGATTTTGATAGCGGATTTTTAAACACCAGTTTATGGTCGCCTGACCCTGGTTTTGCGCCTGTTATTTCAGGCGGCTTTCTCACCTCTTCCAAACAGGTGGGGGCGGCTGCCAATGTAGGTTTTGACCTTTCGCAGGGCTATATCACAGAGGCGCGCGCAAAGGTTGATGCACCCCTTCTCTCTTACAGCGGAACTTTCGCTAGCCCTATGAGTTCTCCTTATACTGTGGGCGGCAATGGCGGTGCTGACGCTACCTTTCTTTATATGACGCAATATAGTTCTTCTTTACTCTCCCATTGGGTCGGGAACGGCTGTGGCGCTAGTTATAATATTGATACAGGAAACCTTCCTGCGGTGGCTTTAGGAACTTTCTACATCTTTTCCATAGAATTTGTTCCGATCTCTCCCACTCAGGTTAATTTTTACCGTGATAGAACTACGCTATTAGAAAGCGATGTTGTGCCCACTTGGTGCAAAGCGCCCACTTATGTGCGTATAGGTTTCTTCACTCAGGGGTTGGCTAGTTCTTCTTCCACTCCAACTACTTATGATTGGGTGCTGGTGAGGAAGTTTTATGACCGCACCCTTATCACTACGGCATTTGGCGCTGAAGAAAACTTCTCCTATTTCACTGTCAATATCCTTTCCCCTACCTCTGGCTCCTTTGTCCCCTCTCCTTTTACCGTTCAAATAAATGTCACCACCTCTAACCTCTCTAATATTTCTCTCTATTTAGACGGTGTTCTGCTCAATTCATGGACCAATGTGGGCAACGGCACTTTAACTTATTCTGTGAGCGCTACGCCGGGCAGCCATGTTGTTTTGGTAAACGGCACCAATGGTGTAATAACAGGGAGCGATTCTGTAAATGTGGTTGTGCTTGCCTCTCCGCCTCCTCCTTCTGGCGGCGGTGGAGGAAGCGTTTGCATAAGATGCATTGCAAAGGCGGTTTGGGAATATGCAGAAAGGAACTTGACTTTTTACCCGCCTTTCCCTGAGTTTAATATCTCTCCTTTGGAAAGCAGGTTGGACCGCTTGCTTGAGAGGATTGAGCGGTTGGAAAGTCAGGTAGCAGAGGGCGAGCAAAGGCAGAGCGCGTTGGAGGAGCGGTTGAGCGGTGAAACAGAGGCGTTGGCGCAGCGGGTGGATAATTCAACAAGCGCTGTAAGGGAAGAGTTGGAAAGGACGCGGCAAGAGGTGTTGGGGCTGAAAAGCGAAGTGAGCGCTTTAAAAGAGCGTGTGAATGCCATCAAAATTCCCTCTCCTCCAGATTACACCCTCTTATTCATATTTTTAATTATTTTGCTTCTTCTTATTTTTGCATGGCTCTTTAAAATAGAGCGTAAAATGAGGAGGCGCTATTAGGGCCCGTAGTCGAATGGTTAAGACGTCTGCTTGACACGCAGAAGAGTCGCGGTTCGAATCCGCGCGGGCCCATATAACTTTTTCTACTAAGAGCTAAGGTTAAAAGTTACCAAAACGTCCTGAGGAGAGCGTACGGTTGTTAGTTCAACTTTTTCTCCTGTTTTTCTTAGGTTAAAAGTTGTCAAAACTTCCTGAGGAGAGCTTACGGTTTTTGTATAACTTTTTCTACTAAGAGCTAAGGTTAAAAGTTACCAAAACGTCCTGAGGAGAGCGTACGGTTGTTAGTTCAACTTTTTCTCAAAAGTTACCAAATCCAAATTTTTTCACATGTTTTACAG
>JALWZW010000005.1 GCA_026992595.1 Microcaldota archaeon
ATACAATGCGCCGGGAGGGTTTTACGATTATGGGCCGGTTGGAATTTTAATGAAAAGAAAAATAGAAAATCTGTGGAGGCAGCGGTTTATAAAGGAGGAGGAGTTTTTAGAGGTGGAAACCGCAATTATAACCCCAGAACCTGTGCTCATTGCATCAGGCCATGTAAAAAGTTTTGCAGACCCTATTATTGAATGCACAAAATGCGGCACAAAAATAAGGGCAGACACGCTCGTGGAAGAGATACATTATGAAAAACATGGAGAGCGATGGGACGGAAGGTTGGAGAGTATAGATAAAATAGTAGAGGAAAAAGGGGTGAAATGTCCGCGCTGCAGGGGAGAGTTCTCAAAAGCGCGCATGTTTAATCTTATGTTCAAAACAGGAATAGGAGGGGACAGAGCGCCCGCTTACGCAAGACCAGAAACCGCGCAGGGAATTTTTACCTCATTTATAAGATTGTTTAGAAATCACGGCACCAAACTGCCTTTAGGCGTGGCGCAAATAGGAAAAAGTTTCAGGAATGAGATTTCGCCGCGGCAGGGTTTAGTAAGGATGAGAGAGTTTACGCAGATGGAATTGGAGTATTTCTTTGACCCTGAAGAGGGAGAAGAAGAGGAAAGGCGATTTGAAAGCAAGAAAGGAGTGGAAATGAAGGTGGTATATAAAGGTGAAAGAGGGGAAGTAGAGGAAAAGATGACTGCTGAAGGAATGCTCAAAGAAGGAATGGTAAAAAAGAAAATCATGGCCTATTTCCTTGCAAAAGTATGGGAATTTTATGATGAAATAGGCATAGAAGAAAAAAGGTTTAGAGTGCTGGCCAAAGAAGAATGTCCTCATTATTCACAAGGAAATGTAGATTTAGAGGTTAAAACAAGGGTGGGATGGATAGAGACAGTAGGTGTAGCATATAGAACAGATTATGACCTTAGAAATCATGAAAAAGAGAGCGGTAAAAGTATGGAGGTGTTTTGGAACGGTAAAAGATTAATACCTCATGTGGTGGAAGTATCGTGCGGAGTGGATAGATTATTTTATGCGATTTTAGACCAGAAAATAAGGGAAGCGGGAGGGGAAAAGGAGTGGATATGGTTTGATTTTCCACCTAAGATAGCCCCTTACACGTCCCCTGTATTTCCCCCCCTAAAAAAAGACTGCCTTCCTGAAAAAGCGCGGGAGGTTAAGCATATACTAATTAACAGCGGGTTAGATGTGGCTTATAGAGAGAGTGGAAGCATCGGAAGGAGGTATGCAAGGGCAGACGAGGTAGGCACCCCTTATGCCATAACTATAGACCATCAAACATTGGAGGATGATACCGTCACCATACGCTATAGGAACGATGGAAAACAGGAAAGAATTAAAATAAATGGGTTGGTGAATAAAATATGCGAAAATTTATCATCTGGGCGGCGCTATTTATAATGTTATTAGGATGTTTAGGGCAGGAAAGCGGAGGAGAGATTCAAATAGAAAAAGAAGAAGGGCAGAATGTAAGTGAGGAAGTGCAGGAAGATATAAAAGTAAATATAACAGTAGAAGAACAAAAGAATGAAACCGCACAACCGCCCCCACAAGCAGAGCCGCCGGTAGAGGAGGAAGAAACAGAGGAAGCACCTGAGTATATATTTAATCCTCAAGCAACCACAGGAGTGTATTTCTTAGATGTGGCAGATAGAGAAACACACGGTAGAGCGGTGCTTGTTAAAAAAGGAGATTTTGATATGATAATAGACACAGGGCCTGAAAAATTCTCTAACAAATTAATTAGTTTCTTAAGATCAAAGAATGTAGATGATATTGAAGTATTGGTATTGAGCGTTAATGACCCGCGCGTGTTAGGCGGAGTGGAAAAATTAAAGGAGAAATACGCGATTAGAGAGGTGTGGTGGAACGGAGATGAAGAGATGCGGGAGATGGTAGAAAGTATAGAAGCAGAGAGCAGAGTGGTGGGAAGGGGAGAAGAATATGAGTATAACGGCATAAAGTTTGAGATATTGAACCCTCCCTCCAAAAGGTTTGCGGACCCAGACAACAACGCAGTGGTAATAAGAATGGTAGATAAAAATGTTTCCATACTTTTCACCTCCAACATACTTATGGGGGCGCAAGGAGATTTAGCAAACACGCAAAATATAAGCGCGCACATCCTTCATGCACCCTACTTTGGAGTGGGAAGAGGAACAAGAAACATACAATTGTTCCTTCAAAAAGTTTCACCTGAAGTGACGATAATTGATGGTAGCGAGAGGGACACGCCAGACATGGGGGCTGAGAGAGCACCATTCAAAAGATTGTTAAATCAGTACAACATCGGATATGTGGAAACATACGAAACAGGAGATGCAAAAATTATCATAGATGAACAGGGCTATTCAGTGCAATAGGGCCCGTAGCTCAGTTTGGATAGAGCGGCAGCCTTCTAAGCTGAAGGTCGGGGGTTCAAATCCCCCCGGGCCCATATAACTTTTTCTACTGTTTTACTAAGGTTAAAAGTTGTCAAAACGTCCTGAGGTAAGTTTTTGTCTTCTGTTATTCTT
>JALWZW010000006.1 GCA_026992595.1 Microcaldota archaeon
GCCTCACAATGCGTAAAAAATGCGTAAAATGCGTAAAGGGTGATTTTACGCAAAATGCGTAAAATGTTGCGTAAAATATTTAAAATCAGCGCGAGGAAATAAAGTGATGGAAAGGAAAGCGATGAAGGCGGTTTTTAAGGCGATAGCAGAAGGAGAAAGCGAAGAGGTGGAATTTAAAGAAGACAGCAAAGAAACATATAAGAAGATTGCCAAAGAGATAAGCGCGCTTGCAAATACCAACGGCGGCCTAATTCTCATTGGCGTTTCTGATAAGGGAGAGGTGGTAGGGATAAAGCGGGGGGAAAGAGAGGTTATTAAAAAAATAAGCGATAGTATGCTTACCCTTATCCCCAAGCCGCGCGTAAAACTTTACGCTTTAAGCATAGAGGGGAAGAAAATTGTGGTTGTAGAGGTAGAGAGGAGCAGGGAGCTGGTGGCGCATGCGAATAATGCGTATATACGCATAGGCACCAACATAAGGCCGCTCTCCATTCAAGAGATCATTTCACGCATGATAAATGAGCGGAGAGTGCATTTTGATGAGATGGTAAGCGCTCTGCCCCTAACCGCCCTCCAAAAAAAACTCATTGAGGAGTATATAAAATTAAGGCAAAAGAAGGGCCTGCCGGGAAGCATAAAAGATTTGGAAAAGATGGGGTTAGCAAAAGGGAAGAGCGCCACCAATGGGGGCGTCCTTCTCTTTTACTCCCACCCTCAAAAGCTCTTCCCGCTCTCTGTAATTAGAATAGTAAGATGGGACATCAACGAGGAAAAAATGGAAGTGGTAAAGGAGATTGAAGGGAGCATTTTAGAGCAGTTAAAAGAGGCGCTTTATTGGGTGGAGCGAGAAGTGAAAGAGGTGGAGTACCGCTCTGCAGGAAGGCGCATAAGCATAAAAGAGTATCCGTTAGTAGCGCTCAGAGAGGCCATTATAAACGCGGTAGCGCACAAAAACTATGCAATATCTTCGCCTGTTTATATCGCTTTCTATCCTTCCAAAATAGTGATAACCAATCCGGGGCTTTTGCCTCCAAACATTTTAGAGCACCCCCACCATCTCCCCACCAACCCCATCATTTCAGAAGTGCTGTGGGTGTGGGGGTATATTGAAGCGTTTGGAACAGGGATAAAGAAAATAAAAAAGGAGTGTGAAAGGCATCCTTTGGTGGAGGTGGAGTTTTATAGTGATGGGAATGTGGTAGAGGTAAGTTTCATAAAAAAGAGCGGCGAGGACGAGGTGCTTATGCTTTTGAGCGAGCCAAAAAGTTCCAGTGAAATAGCGCGGGCGCTTGGCATTTCTAAGCCAACCGTTCTTAAGCTCATTAAACCGCTTTTAGAACAAGGGCTTGTAAAGGCGGTGGGAAAAGGGAAAGGCAGAAAATATGTAAAAAATGCGTAAAATGCGTAAAGGGTGATTTTACGCAAAATGCGTAAAATGTTGCGTAAATAAGGCGAAGGAAAGGGAGGGGCGGCAAAAAGGAGGCAAAGCAATTAATAATGGAAGTATGGAAATATATATTGATGAATATTGATGATGTTAATTTAGAACCGCAAATAAACAAATTTCAAGAACTCTTTGCAACCACTTTTAAAGAGGAGGTTGCCGAACTGCTCAAAACCTATCCTGAAAAAAGAAGTTTAGAATTAGATTATAAAAAATTGGAGCGTGTGGAACCTGGGCTGGCAGATATGCTCTTTAAACAGCCCGATTTGGTGATAGCAGCGGCGGAAGAGGCAATAAGGCAGATGAATTTTGCGCTTCCGCTTAACGAGAAATTTGAGCCCAGAGTAAGATTTGTTAATGTACCTTACGAGGTCCTTATTGAGAATTTGCGCGCTAAAAATATTAATGAATTTGTGGCTTTTAAATGCGTCATTACAAAGCGAACAGAAGTGATGCACAAAGTGAAGGTAGCAGTTTATAAGTGCGAATTGTGCGACAGCGTGCTGAGAGTGGAAGCAGGGAGGGGCTTTAAGCCGCCTAAAAAATGCAGCGAATGTAAGAAGGTGGCGCTTAGGCAGATGGATGATGAATGTATTTATGCAGATATGCAAAGGGCAGAGGCGCAGGAACTCTTAGAGCGGGTAAGAGGGGGCGCGCCCGCCGCGAGAATAGAGTTGCTCTTAGAAGGGGATTTGGTAAATAAGATAGCGCCTGGGGACAATGTTTTTATATGCGGCATCCTTCGCCTTAAACCTCCGCTAAAAACCAGGCAAAAACAAGATCTTGTGTATGGAAGATATGTGGAAGTTAACAGCATAACAAGCATGAAGAAAGATTTTGAGGAGATTGAGATTACCGAAGAAGATAAAGAGAAGATTAAAGAATTGGCAAAAGACCCGCAGGTGGTGGAGAAAATTGTGGATTCCATCGCACCCTCTATTTATGGTCATAAAGAGGTGAAAAAGGCAATAGCGCTTCAATTGTTCGGAGGGACCAAAGGCAAAAAAACCGCCCAGGATGGCATGCCTATTAGAGATGACATACACATATTGCTTATAGGAGACCCAGGCATTGCTAAATCGCGCTTCCTTCAGAGCGTTTCTGAAATAGCGCCAAAAAGCATATATGTAAGCGGTAAAAGCGTTTCAGGCGCAGGGCTCACAGTGGCGGCAGAAAAAGATGATTTGGGAGAAGGGGGCTGGACCTTAAAGGCGGGGGCACTCGTGCTGGCAAGCGGCGGCTGTGTGCAAGTGGATGAGTTTGATAAGATAGATGAAGAGGATAGAGCAGCGCTGCACGAAGCGATGGAAACGCAAACCATATCTGTGGCAAAAGCGGGCATTGTGGCCAAATTCCGCGCAAAAACCGCTATCCTAGCAGCAGCCAACCCTAAATACGGCAGGTTTGACCTTAACCGCAACCTTGCAGAGCAGTTTGACATCCCGCCCACCTTGCTCTCGCGCTTTGACCTTATATTTCCCATAGTGGATGTGCTGGACGAAGAAAAGGATACCCTTTTGGCAGAGCATATTCTTGCTTCGCACATGCAGGAAAAGAAAGAGGGCAAAGAGATGCTTGACCGAGAGTTTTTAAGAAAATATATTTCTTATGCGCGCAGGCACATCTTTCCCACACTAACCAAAAAAGCGGCAGACCGCATAAAGAATTTTTATGTAGATATGAGAGCGAGGGGAAAAGCGTCAAAAACGGTGCCCATCACCCCCCGCTATTTGGAAGGGTTGGTGCGGCTGGCAGAAGCGCATGCCAAGATGAGGTTGAGCGCCAAAGTGGAAGAAGAGGATGCGCAAGCTGCAATATCGCTTTTCAGTTATGTGATGCAAAAGATTATGACAGATAAAGAGACCGGCCTTTTAGATGTGGACACCATCGTGACAGGCAAGCCCAAATCAAAGCGGGAAAAGATGCAGAAGGAAGACACCATTTTAGAGATAATAAAAGAGTTAACCCGTATATATGACAGCGCAGATATAGATAGCATCATATCAGAAGCCAAAAAGCACGAGATAGACGAGCATACCGCAGAAAGAATAGTAGAGGAACTTAAAAGGAGGGGAGAGATATATGAAAAAGGCCATGGACAGTTCAGAATTGTGGAATAACGCCAAAGCGCTTATATTAACCATTCTCATATTTTATGTGGCCGCCCAACTCATAGGGCTATATACAGGCATAATAATTATGAAAGATGTGGAAAAGAACCCTGTAGCAAAAGCGCTTTCTCAAGAGGGCGACCCCCTCCTTATTTTTGCCTACATTCTCTTAAGCGCCTTTGTGCTTATTTTAGTGATTAAAATGCTAAAATTCCTTTTTCCCCTCTTAGAATTTGCCGCTCTCTCCACCGCGCTCTCCCTCCCTTTATATGCATTTTTAAGGCCTTTTCTTCCTGCTTTAGAAAGCACTGCCTTAGGCATAATATTGGCGCTGCTGGTTGCGCTTTTGAAGTTTAAATATCCTGTTATTAAGAACGGCGCTGCTATGCTGGCGGCCGCCGGGGTGGGCGCTGCTTTAGGGGTGGCGTTTGACCTTTATGCCGCCTTTTTATTCCTCTTATTCTTTTCCTTATATGATTTTGTAGCAGTATTTATAACAAAGCATATGGAAGTTATGGCGCGGGAGGCCATAAAGCGCAATGCCGCATATACCATTACAGCGGTTAAAGGCGGTAAAAGGATGGATTTAGGGACCGGGGATTTAGCAGCGCCTGTCATGCTTGAAACCGCAGCGCTACTCCACCACCCAATAGCAGCGCTTTTTATTTTTGCGGGCGCGCTTATCAGCATGTCCCTCTTTCTTTGGCTGGTATGGAGAAAAAAAATGCTTCTTCCAGCCCTTCCCCCTCAATTTGCAGGAATGGTGGTGCTTTATTTAATAGGGGCGGTTGTAGGCGCCTACCCTCTTTAGCCCCTGCTAATCCTTTTCCAAATCTAAAACGATCTGAATTTTAGCGGGGGAGTAGTTGTTAACAACGCGCCAATTCTTTAAAGTAAAGGGGCAGTGAGCATAGATTTTTGCCTTCTCAAGCGCCTCCTCCAAGCCATTGTCCCTTTCCACTATAGTGTAGAAGTGAATAATGCCGCCCACATCAAGCGCTTTGAAAGCATCCGCTAAAAAGAGGTGGGCAGAGTGAGGGAGAGGCATTATTATGCGGTCCGCTTTATAGCGCTTAAGCGCATCTTTTGCATCCCCTTCATGCACTTCTAAATCCACTTTATTAAGCAGCGCGTTCTTTTTTAGCAAATTCACCGCTTCTGGGTTAAGTTCATTTGCAATGGTGCGCGTTTTTTTGGCTATAGGAATTGCAAAAGGGCCCACCCCTGCAAAAAGCACAAGGACGCGTTCGCCCGCTTTCACATCTGCCGCAACCCGCGCCCTCTCGTGAGCCAAGCGAGGGGAGAAATAAACCTTTTTTAAATCCACATAATACCTGCACCCATTCTCCTTATACAGCGTAAAAGCATTATCTTCTCCTGCTATAAGGCGAAGGTTCATTACCCTAAATTCCCCTACGCGCCCCTCTTCCTTTGCATACACAGAGCGCACCTGCTTATGGCGCCTAAGAATCTCCTCAGCCACTGCCCTACTGCCCTTTTTCCCATCCACCACCGCAATGCTCCCTACAATCTCATAGCCGCCGATCCTTTTCATCCCATCCCACCAACAATTTATATATTTGTGTTTCTAAATATAAAAATATGCACAAAAGTTCCCCTCCGCCGGCGCGCCTTCCAATCGCTTCCAGCGGCATAAGGAAAAAACCTTCAGGCCTTTACACCTCTCCTTTGCCTGAAGGGATTAATAAAATTAATTGGGAGAGGTTAAGGCGAAAGGCGGAAGAGATAGTGGGCGGGAGCGCTGAAAGAGTGGTCGCCATAATCAAACATCTTATTAAAAATCCTGATGAAATAAGCGATGTAAGGTCGCTTTTTGAGAGGGGAGCGCCCTCTGAAGAGGTAGAATCTATCCTTCTCTTCCATGCATGCAATATTTTAGAAGAGGAGCAAAGGGCAGAGCAGGAGATGGGAATAAAGCGTTTGATAAGGAGTTCTTCTCTTTCTCCCCAAAAAAAGGTTTCGCTTACCATGGTGGCGCTTGCAATGCTGAACGGCGAATTTATAGAGACGCAAGATGAAGTGGCTGAGTTGATGTATCATATAATGGATGAAAAAACAAGGCCTGTGCTAGATGGAGTGGCGATTGCTATTGAAGTGTTAAACGAATGCGAGTATTATGAAAACATGGGTTATAAAGCGGTGCCTTTGTTTTTAAGCATGTGCGAACGCTTCAACCTCCCCGCCTCCCAAATGATAAACAGTTTTTCCAAATTTAGAAAGTTGATTTTTGAGGGGAAGATGGTGGAGGTTGAAAGCGGGGAGGTGAAGATTTTTACAGCCATCAGAGACAGTTTGAGTAGGTTTGAGGAATAAAAAGATGGGCCCGCTGAGATTTGAACTCAGGACCTTTCGATTATCAGTCGAACGCTCTAACCAGACTGAGCTACGGGCCCAATAAACAACATATTTTATTAATCGTTATCTTTTTATAAACTAACGATGAAAATAGCGATTTTTTCAGACCCTCATTTAGGATATGCGCGATTTGAAGAAGACAGTTATAAGAATGCTGCCGAAGTTATTAGACACGCTTCAGAAGAAGCGGACCTTATTATTTGCGCAGGAGATGTGTTTGATGTGAAGATCCCTAAATTGGAGACGCTCAAAAAAGCGGTGGAAATATTTAAAAGCGCTAAAAAGCCGGTGGTGGCGATTTTTGGGAATCATGAGAGAAGGGCAAAAGGATATGTTAACCCGCTCCAACTTATTGCGGATGCGGTAGGCATTCGCCTTCTTCACGGCGAAAGCATCATTTTTGAGAAGGACGGCGAAAGGGTGCAAATTATAGGCATGGGGTCGGTGCCTGATGAATTTGCAGAAGAGGCGCTTAAAAAGGTTTTGGAAAGATGCGCGCTTGAGGACTGCAAAAAAATATTGGTGCTTCATCAAACCATTAAAGATTTTGTGCCCGGAGGGGAAGGGCTTTCGCTCGCCTTTCTCACCACCCTCCCCTTTGACCTTATAATTAACGGTCATATCCACGAGCGCATTGAAAAAGGGCATATATTGCTGCCAGGAAGCACGGTGATAACCCAACTTAAGAAAAGCGAGACAGCGCCCAAAGGATATTATCTTTATGATACAAAGGAAGGGCGCTATGTTTTTAGAGAGGTCCCCATGCGCAAATTCTATTATAAGGAATTAAAGTTTGAAAACGCCTCGCCCTCTGAAGTAAGAGCCAGAGTGGAAGCGCTTATTTCAGAATTAAAATCAAAAGAACCAACATGCATCATTTCTATTAAATTGGAGGGGACACTGGAGGAAGGGGCAACGCTGGGAGCGATGCCCAAAGCAGAAGATGTGTTTATTGAAAACAGGTTGAATGCGAGGAATTTAAAAGAGAGGATCGCATCCATAAAAGAATTGCGCGAAGGAAAAGATATAAGGCAAAGCGGTTTAAAAGCATTATACGAAAAGGTGAGAGGGAAAGTGAGTTTTGATCACGAGGTGCTTTTTGAGCGATTAGTTGAAGGGCCTGATGAAGCGTTGGAATATCTATTAGAGCAGGGGTAGCAAAGCGGTCAAATGCGGTGGGTTTAGGGCCCACTGGCTTAGTGCCTTCGCAGGTTCGAATCCTGCCCCCTGCATATAACTTTTTCTACTGTTTTACTAAGGTTAAAAGTTACCAAAACTTCCTGAGGATGAGCGTACGGTTGTTAGTTCAACTTTTTCTACTGTTTTTCTTAGGTTAAAAGTTGTCAAAACTTCCTGAGGTGAACTTACGGTTTTTGTATAACTTTTTCTACTAAGAGCTGAGGTTAAAAGTTACCAAAACTTCCTGAGGATGAGCGTACGGTTGTTAGTTCAACTTTTTCTACTGTTTTTCTTAGGTTAAAAGTTGTCAAATGAAACTTTTTTCTACTGTTTTACTTAGGTCAAAAGTTTCATCAAAAGCACCTGAGGATGAGCGTACGGTTTAGGGAGTTTTACTAAGGTTAAAAAAAGCAAAAAATTAGGAAGAAAGTTATCTTCTTTTAATTCGTTTGGAATTAGTAGAATTAGAAGACTTCGGCTTGAATACATCTCTACGATCACTTAAGAGATCTTCCAGACCTTTCCTGTTACTACTTGTGGATGCTTGTTCTAAAATCTCTACTATTTCTGTGTGGCCTCCTATAGCTGCAATAATTAAAGCAATACTCCCCCACCCCTGTTTTACATCCACATCTGCTCCTGCCTCTATTAAGAGTTTGACTATTTCTGTGTGGCCTCTATCCACAGCATGCATTAACGCAGTCCATCCATCCTTATCTCTTGTATTCACATCTGCTCCTGCCTCTATTAAGAGTTTGACTATTTCTGTGTGGCCATTTTTTGCTGCAAACATTAAAGCAGTCTTTCCCCCCTTAGTTTTTGCATTAACATCTGCTCCTGCTTCTATTAAGAGTTTCGCTGTTTCTGTTTGGCCTTCCTCGGCTGCATGCATTAAAGCAGTCATTTTCTTGTAATCTCCTGCATTTACATCTGCCTTTTTTGACCCCAACCCAAGCTTTAAGAAGAATATAAATAGAAGACTACTTCTTGGCTTCGCATACCCTCCTGCTTCTATTAATAGTTTCGCTGTTTCTGTGTGGCAATTTTTTTTTGCAAACCTTAAAGCAGTCTGTCCATACACGTCTCTTGCATTCACCTTTGCTCCTGCTTCTATTAAGAGTTTGACTATTTCTGTGTGGCCATATTTTGCTGCATACATTAAAGCAGTCATACCCCATTTA
>JALWZW010000007.1 GCA_026992595.1 Microcaldota archaeon
TCCCAGGACCGTTCGCAAACCGTGCAACCATTCTCAACCTCAACTTCAACCTTCCCCTCTCCCTTCCCCTACCCCCTCACCAAACGTCCCATCGACCTCCTCGGCGCCGGGCTGGGCCCCATCCCCCTCAGCCCCCTTCTCCCCCCTCTCCTGCTTACTCTCCTACTTCTCCTTCCCGCTTTTTGCCCTCCTCTCCCTCCCCTTCTTCCTCTCCTTCTTCCCAGCCCCCTTCTGCTCTTTCTTCTCATTCTCGCCCTTCCTCTCCACCTTCCCAGCCCCTTTCATCCACTCCTGCCCCTTCTTCACCTCCAAACACAACCCCTGTTGCGCCTTCTCCTGCAATGGCCCCAAGCATTTCCAATTCTTCTTTGCATATTTTCCAATGGCCTATGAAGGGTTTTAGATTTTCTTCTGGCTTTGGGCCTCGTCTCAAGATTTCGGAAAAAGATAGGTATGATTTTCATTTAGGTATGGATTTGGTACCGCTATATGATGATAAGGTCTATGCGGTTTATAACGGTACCGTTTATGCTGTTTATTTAGAGGGAGACCCTAAAAATCCTTATCCCAACGGCGGTAATGTGGTGGTGCTAAAACACACTCTCCCTACCCCTTTTTCTCTCTATGGAAAAAATTGGACCGCTGTTTATTCTGTTTATATGCATTTAAGCGAACTCTCTCTTTCACCCCGCGATGTAGGAAAAAAGGTGGTTAAAGGCGATGTTATAGGAAAGAGTGGTTCTTCTGGCACCACCCTCCTTAATCACCTTCATTTTGAAACGCGCGTTGCCACCACCTGCTCTGCCCCTTACCAACAACGTCATCCGCAAAAACGCTGCAGCGCTATTTTTGGAGCGTTCAGAAACCCGCATGTAAATCCTCTTTACTTTTTAGATTATTTAGACACCAATTCTTACGCTTTAAATATCTCTTCTTGCGGCTCTGATGCTTGCTTTTCTGTTTCTGGCTCTAAAAGAGAGTGGGATTTTGATTGTTTTACGGCTTTCATGTGCAACGGTGAGCAAAAAAGGGTATGTTATAAGGGGTTTGAAGGTATTGACCAACTTAATGTAGATAATAATGATTTAGGGTGGGTGGTTATAGAGCCCTACCGTATCGCTAAGCAATCCAACAAGTGGGCGGTTAGATGGAGGGTCAAATCTCCCCTCTCCGCTATAAGAGCGGTTGCTGTGAGCGATATTAACGGTTTTTCTTTAAATGAAACGCTCTCCTCTTGTTAGCGCTTAATAATACTCCCATTCTCCCTCTCTTTCTTTAAGCATGTATTTTGTATATGCTAGTCCGAACAAGAGCCCTCCTAGATGGGCAGCGCTTGCCACCCCGCTGCTTATGTCAAAAGTGCCGAGCGTTTGCGTTATTATCCAAAATATGACCGCGTGCCTCATTTCCATGGGGAAAAACCATATATATATTACCATTCTGGGGAAAAGAACGGCGGCCGCCCCTAATATTGCATAGATCGCTCCGCTTGCACCCACTGCAGGAATTGGCGGGGTTATGCCTATAAGAATGGTGGCAAAATAGAGGAGTGAAGCAACAAACCCTCCTACAAAAAATATTATTAAATAATCTCTCTTACTCACCGCTCTTTCTACCAAAGGCCCAAATAAAAAGAGCGCAAAAAGGTTGAAAAAGAGGTGGATAAAGCCGCCATGCACAAAAATGGGCGTTATGAACCGCCACGGCTCGCTCACTGCTTTATAAGGGTTAAATTCAAACATTTTGGTAAATGCGCCTGCGGTGAAAAGTTGTAAAAAAAATCCTATAAGGATAAGGGCGATAAGATATTGAGTAATGCGCATATTTTTCTTTTGAATGTTTGTTTTTAAATGTTGCATGTTTTAGTTGGTTATGCCCTTTTTACACCCTCATTTTGCGGGAAATGACTTGCGGCGCCTTCTTCAGAAGGAATTGGCCGCTCTTATAAGCAAAGCGCTTTCCCGCCTCCCCTCTCCGGCTCCTTCTGCTTTGGCCGTTACATCTCCTCCTTATTTGCGAGGGGTGGTGGAAGGGGCTTTGATGAAGTTGCGCATAGAAGCAAACCTCTCTCCTTTTTCTGGCTGTCATCAGATTGCAGTGGAAGGGGCGGTGAGCAGGAAGGCAGAGCATGCTGTAAAAATTCTTCTCTGCCCCACCGCTCCTTGCGATGCTGTTTATCCTGCGCTTTTTGTGAGGCGCGGCCGCTTCCTCTTCTTGCGCGAAGACCAGCCCTTATTCAAGAAGTTGGCAAAAACCTTTTCTCCCGAACTTGCGCGCCTCCTTCCGCATCTCTCTTTTAAAACGAGGTTGGAGAGGCCTTATGAGCATTATGCTAATTTTTTAGAGTATTTGGAAAGTTTAGATGTGAAAAATAAAAAGTTAGAGAGGCTTTTCGCACACTGCGTCCAAAAACTTAAAATTTAAGCTGTTTTTTAACTTTGCTTATTATCTCTTGTGCCTCCTTTTGGCCTCCTAAGCCAAAGGCAATCCCTACTGCCAAACTTAAGCCAAATGCGAACGCTTGCACAAAAGTAAGGAAGATGTTCTCTATAAGCGCTGTTTTATAGCCAATGGTGGATAGTGCGGTGGTGAGACCTATAAAAACGATAAGCGCTTTGGTCGCTTTTGCTACCAGCCGCACCCCTGCAGATTTGGGCCTTAGGTCTAATATCGCTTCTTTCACATATTCTCCGAACAGCACTGCGGCTACAAACACCACAACTGCGCCGATCACTGCAGGCGCATATATAAGCACTTGATTAATGAACCAACTTAAGCTTTCCAATGCTATAAAAGCGGCTGCCGCTTGCAGGAATATGAGGATAATGTAGTATTTCACCACTTTAACAAGCACATCACTTATCTTCACTGAGCCAAGCGCATCTTCCACCCTGTGGTCCTTTAAAAACTCTTCTAATTTTATTGCTCTTAAAAACCCGCCAAATAACCTGCTTATTATAACCGCCACAACCCAACCTATTACAAATATTATTATTGCGGTTATTAAGCCCGGAAGCGCCTCTACGCTTTTTGTTATGGTGCTTTCCAACGCAGTCATGAGTGTTTGTTGAAGCACATCTGGCAAATTCTGCACCGTGCTCATCACACCACCTCCATCAATGAATAAAGATGCTTAATTTAAATTAATTGCGCTTTTCTGCCTCTTTTTCCCTAGCCGTTATTTTTTTATATCTTCTCTTCTCCTTTCTCTTCATGTTTTGGACACGCGCCCTTCTGCTTTCTTTTGCAGTTTTTTTGGCATTTTTGCTTTTTTATTCCGGGTATGACAAACAAAGCGGCACTTTAGATTTTTCTTTAGTGGCCAGAATCCTTTCTTTTGAAGATGCGGATTTTAGTGTGGACGAGTTAAAAAAGGTTTTTGGTCTCTCTGCGCTTGTTGTTCTTTCTCTGGCCTTTTTACCAGGCCCTTTATCCTATCTTTCCCCGTTTTTTGCAAAGTTTCTTATCTATAGAAAGCCGGTGGGTATTTGGGGCTTTATTTTTTTGCTTTTACATGCTCTTCCAAATCTTGGAGAACTTATAGAATCCCACACCTTCCAAGATATGCTTGGCCTTTGGTTGGGTGTGTTTGCTTTTTTAATATTTTTAGCGATGGCTTTGACTTCCCATAAAGGTGCTGTTATTCGTTTAGGTTACCCAAAATGGAAATTGCTTCAAAGAACTGGGTATATCGCCCTTCTTCTTTCTGTTTTTCATTTTGTACTATTGGAATTAGAAGGAGGCGCGCTTAAAGTGAGACCTTTTGCTTATTTAGCTCTTTTCCTTCCTGCCTTGACCCTTTTCCTCAAACTTTATGTTATGCTTGTTTTTGGAGGGGAGCGCACCTCTTACGAGGAGCACTTTGGCTTAGTCAAAAAGACTGATTCCTGACGCCACATTGCTTTCCTCTTCCTCTATTATCTTAATCACTTTTTCCGCTTTCTCCCCTTCTATTCTCTCTGCCACTCCTTTTAGCCGTTCTTCCGCTTTTTTAATAAACTCCTCACTTGCCTTTATATATAAATAGATTTTCCCTTCTCCGAATACATTTTCCTTTAATTTGTATCCTACGCGCGCAAAACTATCTTCTGCGTAAGGGTCGCTTTCCAATATTTTTTTCAACTCGCCCTTTTTTTCGCTCACAAAAACTGCATCCATCTACCTCACCATTCTTATAAGCGTTATGAGTATGAGAGGGGTTATTAGGAAAATAGTTGCAATGTTAATGATGGGTATTACCGAGAGCGCTATGCTGATAAGGAGAAGTAAATAATACGCTATGTAGTGGATGTGGTGTTTTTTGAATGTGCTTATTATCTTTTTTAGTCCTGATTTGATGTTGGCGCCATACGCTCCTGCCCATAGGAGAGCGGGGGAGAATATAAGGCAGATTATTATATAAACGGCCAAAAGCGCTAAAGCGGTTAATATCTCGGTATATTGGTATTTTGAGAGTATAAAGTAGTACAGCGCTATTAAAGGCCCTGCGAATATTAAAAATACTCCGTGCTTTATTATCTCCAAACCAAACATGGTAAGGGCGCGGTCTAAGGAATAGCTGTAAAACTCTGTGATGCTTGTGGTTTTTCCTTCATACGCTTTAAGATAGGCGTTCAATACTCCTCCTTTATAGCCGGCGCTCGCAAATGCATAAAACAACGCCACTACCGCAACCACGCCTGCAGAAAGAGGGCTTATTAAATAGCCAATGGCGCCTATAAATGAGAGAAGAAGGATGTATAGCGAGAGGATCCCCATTCCTGCCAGCGCGGTGAGTAGGTTTAATACAATATAAAGAAGGGATGCCCAAGCAAGTGGGAAGAGGTGTTTTTTTGTTTTTTCAAATACCTCCAAAATTCTCATGCTCCTATTTTTCCAGGCAAATTTTTTAAATCTGGGGGATTTTCCATGATGCATTCTGAAAATGCGGTCCCGCATTTATTGCATATTTTATATCCTAAAGAGCATGCGTTTTGGCTGCAGGGCACCTTCTCTCCCGGAGTGCATATCCTTTCCCATGTACAACCGTTCCACTGGCCGTTTATGCATTTCTCCACTCCTTTGCACCCCTCTAAGGTGCATCCTCTTACTGCCCCGTCTTTGCAAACCGCTTCTTTTTCCTCAACCTTCTTACCTTCGCTTTGAAATAAAAAACTCCCTATTGCCACCACTATTAAAAGCCCTAAATATATTATCAGCCACTTTTTTTCATCTATACTGAATCCCATTTTTTATCCCTAAAAAGTTAAGCATTGCCCTTGCATTTATAAAGGCGCTATCTTCACCGCTTAACTCGACAGGACAGGTTCTTATATCTTCCGTCCTTTCATATTGGAGGTTTGCAAGGTCTGCCGCCTTTCTAAGCGCCACCCGTTTATCCCCTGTTTCATCCACCAGGCCATATTTTGCCGCCTTCCTCCCGCTCATTATTCTTCCATCCGTTATCTCGTCAAACCTACTCATGTCTATCTTTCCTTTTCTTCCTTCCAGCACCGCGCTTTTAAACTCTTCATAAGTTTCATCCACTAACTGCTGCACTATTGCTCTCTCCTCATCAGTCATATTTCTGAAAGGCGACCCTAAATCTTTGTGCGCGCCTGATTTTATCACATTAACTTCTACCCCCAACTTGCTCAAAAGCCCCTCCATTTCAAAAAAGGTGGCGCGCGCTCCTATATTTCCTACTATGGCGTCAGGATGCGCCACTATGTAATCGGCCGCCGTTGCTATATAGTACCCGCCAGATGCTGCCATCTCCCTTATATAAACCACTTTTGGTTTTTTAAATTCCTTAATAGCGTCATACACTTCTCGCGTTGCCACCACTGAACCGCCAGGTGTATCCACCACCAACAGCAACGCCCCTACATCCTCTCTTTTATCCATATTCCTTATTTCCTCAGCGAGCGCTTCTGAAGACGGGTATCCATCATCAAATAGCGTGGGGGGGAGACCGCGTGTATCTAAAGGGTAATCTACATTAATTACCCCTACGCACTTACCTATTATTGAGGGGGAAAAGAGGGAAATTAGAATGAAAATACCTATCAAAAGCAGGAAGCCAATCGCTAACAAGGCCACTGTGCCTATAATTGCAGCCCTTTTTTTCATGAAGGTTTTTAATTATGATAGAAATAAAAAGTTTAGGATTGCTATGTGGGAACTTCTCTTGTTTTTGCTTCCGCCGTATATTGCCAATTCCTCGCCTGTTATTTTAGGCGGATCTACCCCTTTAGATGGAGGGAGGTATTTTTTTGATAAAAAGCGTCTTTTAGGTTCTTCTAAGACCTTAGAGGGTTTTGTGGGCGGGGTTGCGGCAGGCACCTTAACTGCAGTGATTTTAGCATTTATCGCGCCCCTTCCTTTTTTTGACAGTGTTTGGTCTCAGGTGGCGGCAGGGTTTATGCTTAGTTTAGGGACGCTGGTGGGTGATGCGTTGGGAAGTTTTATTAAAAGGCGCTTTAGCAGAAAGGAAGGCAGCCCCTTCTTTTTAGACACATTCTTTTTTATAGTGGTGGCGCTTGTTTTTGCCTTTCCTTTCACTTCCTCCTCTCTTTACACCCCTACCAACCTTCTATTCATTATATCCCTAAGCATCATCCTTCATCCTTTAACAAATGTTCTCGCTTACTTTTTTGGTTTTAAAAGCGTTCCTTGGTGATGGTATGTTTGATCCAAAGGAAGCGGAGAGGAGAGGAAAGGGTGAATCCCGCCGGGAAGAAGTTGCTTATTTTAGGTTAAAAGAGCGTTTTGAAGGGTTTGATAGAGGAACTGTTTTATTGGAGGGAAGAATTATCCCTGCTTATCCTCATATAAAGCGCATTGTTTCTTTAAAGGGTTTAAAGCATTTGAAGGGCGACCGCTTTTATGTAGAGGAAAAAATAGATGGCTATAATCTTCGTGTAGTGATGCATAAAGGCAAACTATATGCATTTACGCGCGGCGGCTTCCTTGACTTTTTTTCTTCTGAAAAGGTGAGGGAACTATCGCTTCATCGCTTTTTTGAGCGTTTTCCCTCTGCTATTTTATGCGGTGAAATGATAGGCAACACCCCTTTTACCCCGCCTTCTAAAGATTTTGATGTGAAGTTCTTGGTGTTTGATGTGTTTGAGAATGGCTCTTTTTGGGGGGTTGAGAGGAGGCGAAAGGTTTTGGATCGCCTGGGTGTGGCGCAGGTGCCTCTTTTGGGAGTGGTAAAGCGCGAGGAGGTGGGCGCGGTTGTTAAGCGGGCAAATAGGAGCAGGATGGAAGGGGTGGTGCTGCGGGACCTGCAGGGTGGTGTTTTAAAATATGTGTGCGCGCTTTCTGATATCCTTTCCATTGGCAGCAGCGTGGATAAGTTTTTTGATATGCCCAAGGGCTTTTTCTATCAAAGGGTTTTGCGCTCCTCTATCTTTATTAAACAACATGCCTTAAACAGGCAAAAATATTCGCAGCTTTTAGGTAAGGCGTTTTTAAACCTTATAAACGCGCTTCAGGTTGTGGAAAAAGGAGGCGTAATCTCTGAGGAGTTTCATATCAAGTTTAAGGATAAGCGTGTTTGGGAGAGCGTGGTGGCGCACATGGCTAAGGATGTTGAAATAGAGGTGGTAGATAGATGGCGAGAAGGGGATTATACACATATTATATTTATTAAAAAATATGTAAAAACAACCAAAAAACTTAGGGCGTTGTTAAACGGCCGCGCTTTTACAGATTAAGCTTTCCTGCACACCGGACATTTATCTGTTGCGTGTGCTATGTGGGAGATGCCGTGCAATGTTATTAAAAAACCTGCCGCCACATGCGCACTGCTTGCATCTATGCTTTTAAGACCGAATAAAAGGAAAGCCACACCGCTTAATAAAACGAGCGCACCGTTAAGTATTTGACAGGCAGCATCTCTTTTTGCCATCTTATCACCAATGTTAAAGAAGTGGAAAATTATATAAAGGTTGGTTTTTTAGCCGCACGCTTTTGAGAGAAATCTTTTTAAACCTCCTTCGCTTCTATTCTACATGCGGTTTGCCGCTTTTCTTCTGCTCTTCTTATTCTTCTCCTCCCTCTACTTCTCCGCTTCTCTCCCTTCTGATGTTTCTGAAGATATGGTTGCTGGAGTGTCTAGAGAGAAGTTTGAGGAGCAAATGAGATTGAGG
>JALWZW010000008.1 GCA_026992595.1 Microcaldota archaeon
TAAAATAAATACTGATACTCTTGGTCTTAATGCTTTTAATACTACAGATATTTTATCACTTAGAAAATTTATAGATAGTATTTATGATAAAAAAAATAAAAATTTCTTTAGGATAGCAGAAATGATTGCGCATAGCGATAAGAGTAGAAGGAAAAAGAATTTTGCTCAATCTTTTTCTACAAATCTTGAAAAAATGGTGGCGTCCATAAGGGATTTCAGAACTGCCATTGATAAGTTGAATTTGAAAATAGGGAAAGTGAAAATTATAAGAGGAGATGCAAGAAAGTTGGAAATAGAGGATGAAAGCATAGATGGCATAATCACATCTCCTCCTTATTCCATAGCGTTAGATTATGTAAAAAATGATGCACATGCTTTGAGGGCTCTTGGTTATGACACCCGGCATATAAGGGAAGAGTTTATAGGGGTAAGAGGCAGCGGCTATCAGAGAATTGTTTTATACAATCAAGACATGATGAAAAGCATTAATGAAATGTATAGGGTTTTGAAGCCCGGAAAATATTGTGTGGTTGTTATTGGAGATGCTACATATCAAGGGAAAAGAATAGATACTGTAGATTTTATGAATAGATATGCACACAAAGTAGGTTTTAAACTTGTAAAAAATATTGATAAAATTATTTTTGGACTTTATAATGTTATGCAGAAAGAAAATATACTTATATTTCAAAAACCAGATAGGAGATAGTATGGAAAATAATGATATAGAGTGGGAGTTGGAAAATTTAAGAGATTTTGCTAAGAAAGTTCTATACCCTATTAAGGAAGTTGCTTTTCCTGTTATTGTAGAGGCAACCACTGGAAAGAGGATTATTAGGATTAATCTTAAGAGTAAAGAAGACCAAAAATTGATAGAAATAATAAAAAAAGGAGCACAGAAAGTTTCCAAAAACTCTCACAACAAAGAACTTATAGGAAACAGGCCAAATGATATAAGCGAACCTTTAGAACAATTATTTGTTGATGTATTAAAAAATGAACCTATAAAGGCGAAAAGGCTTAAACAGAAAGGATATCCTGATATAGAACTGAAAGATGAAAAAGGTCGGGTGACTTACTTAGAAATAAAAGTTTCAAGAGTTGAAAATATGAGAGAAGGGTCTCCAAGAAACTTTTATTATAAACCCTCCCCAAAAACAAAAATAAAAGACCATGCAAGACATCTTCTATTAGGTTTCATAATAAAAGAAACTCGTTCAAAGCATTGGAGAATACTTGGGTGGAAATTGGTAGATTTGGCATATCTTAAGGTTAATTTTAAACCTGAATTCAATGCAGATAATAAAGAAATTTATAAGAAAGAAGCAATACTTGCCGAGCAATGGATTGGTGCCCCTAAATAATTTATTTTTTGAATCTCTTTTGCTTTGTTAGCGCTGGGTTGAAAGAAGATAGTCGGCGAGCGGCGGGTTTGCTCTTTTTTCTTTTTCCTCTATCTCTCTAATCCTTTCAAACGCTTTGTTCTCTTTCAACACTTTTATTTTAAACACCTCTTCTCTGATGCTCTCACCCAATGCGCTTAGCCGTTCTTCCACTTCTTCCGCCAGTCCCAGCGCAGAGGCATAAACCAAAATCTCTTCCCACAGCGCAACCGCAGAGGGTGGATAAGTTCTTATCCTGCTTTCTCTTACCGCCTTTTCAAACGCTTTCCACCTCTTATATTTTTCTTCATAAGAAGGCGGCGGTGTTGCATAAGAGGAAAGCTTTCTAGAGGCGTTTATCAAGAATGCCAATATACCAATTAAGATTGCTAAGGCAAATAGGAAAAAAGGAGGGTTGCTTTGTGCCACCTGCATTAAAAAGCAAAGCGAAAGGATTACTACAAAAATGGCGGCCAGCACAATAACTGCTTGCATATTCTTTCCCAACCTGCCATAGTCCCAAAGTTCCCCCAAACCTCGCTTATAGATATAACTCTCCACCTCTTTTTCAAACTGTTTAAGTTTATTGTATGCTGGGCTCTTGCTTTGGGCTATTTTTTCCGCAAACTTGCTTAAATCTGCCTTCCTGTTTTTTCCAAATAAAAGTTCTATAAGCGTTTTTTCATAAGAAGCGAGCGCCCTTCTATTTCTTAAGAACAGAACCACAGCGCCCTTGCTTTCTATTATGTCTATTTTTCTCTTTCTTATTAAATCTAAAAGCACTATGTAAAGCATTTCAGTTAGAGAAAGCCGCCCTCTTATAAGTGCGCCCACCACAAGCGGATTTTCCTTTTCAGGTGGTATTATGCTGCTTTCTTTGCCCATAGTCCCTTTCTTTTTCCCCCTTTTTCCTTTTATAGGTTGTGGTGCTCTCGCGGAGAGCGTTTAGCAAAATGACCTTAACCAAAATTCCAAAAAATTTAAGTGCACTTAAATAAAATTGCGATTTGGTTAAGTTTTTTAAAGTAAGGTGAGTATTAAGATTATGCTTTTTGAAATCGGGCCTAAGGAGCGGTTGGAGGATTTTTTTAACTACAGAGAGCAATATGGCCAAACGCTAAAGGCGCTTGAAAACGGAGAACGCCTTATCCTTATACAGGGCCCGCGCAGAACCGGAAAAACCACATTAATGTCTGTGGTCTATCATTCTCTAAACTATCCTAAAATTTGGATTGACGGCCGCATTATTAAGAGCCAGAAAGCCAACTGTTCTCAGCCATCTATCAAATGGCAAAGGAGAAAAAAGAAAAAATTTTTGGAAAGATTGAAAGTTTAAACATTGCTATTTATGGTGTGGGCTTTGAATTTTCCTTTAAACGCTCCCTGCCTGAGATGGAACGGTTTGTAAGAAGGGCGGGAGACCTCTATGTTTTTATTGATGAGGCGCAGTATGCAAAAGATTTAGATCTCTTTCTTGCTTACTCTTATGACCGCCTCCCCAATGTGCATTTTATTTTATCTGGAAGTGAAGTGAGGGTGCGGGAGGAAGTGTTGGGGGTGGGACAGCCAGAGCATCCCTTGTTTGGAAGGCATTTTGCAGAAGTAGTGATGGAACGCCTCTCAAAAGCGCAGAGTAAGGAATTTTTGTTTAAAGGGTTTGAAGAAGTAGGATTGGAGCTTAGGGAAGAGGAGGCAGAGGAGGTTGTGGAAAATTTAGATGGGTTGATTGGCTGGCTTACTTTTTATGGTTATGAACGCGCCATTCTCAAAAATCCGCGCGCCCTAAAAAAGACGCGTGACCTTGCCACCTCGTTGGTTGCCTCTGAACTTTTCCACTTTCTTAAAACCCGCAAAAGCAAAGCGCTTTATCTGTCTATTTTAAGAAAGGTTGACGGCACCTCATGGAACCAATTGCTTCACCGCGTTTCTAAAGCGCTTAGGAAAGAGATAAATGACCATAGTTTTACCCATGCGCTTAAAGAGTTGGAGCGCTATTCCTTTATTTTTAAGAGGGACGGGAAATACTATTTAGCAGACCCTCTGATCTTTGACGCAACTTTTAAACTTTAACTTAAATTTTTTTCACATTTATTTAAGCGCACTTAACTTTTTTCTTAATTTGTTTAAGTTGCCTTAATTAAGCCCTTTACCGCAAACCATCCACTCTTCTGGAGTGCAGGGCTGGTTGTTGCAACTGTAGCGAGTCCAACGCTCCTCGCTCAAACCTGCTTTTTGCTTTTTTAACCTGTATTTCAATATGCGGGCGTTGAGGAAAAGTTCTTTAGGAAGGTCAACTGAGCCGTAAGCGTTTCTCTCACCCACTATGCTTAAATAGGGGTCTTCTGGATAACTTATGCTGTTTATTGCGTATATTTGAATACCTCCTCCTGATGTATCTACCACTATCGCCCCATACTGTTGGAGCGCTTTAGCAATCTGTTTTTCATAATTTTTCAATCGCCTTTTTTCACCGGTTATAGGATCCTCCACCTCCCACCGCTCTAAATCAATGGAAGGGTCTAATTGAAGAATAGCGCCTTCTGGTATGGGTGCTAAATCTCCTTCTTCGCCTGTAATATTTTTATAATATTCATTCAAATCTTCCACTCCCCAGCCGCCATCAGTTTCGCTTAGCGGTTCTGCTACCCCTTCGCTGGAGGTAAAGGGTAGAGCTATGGCTATCTTATGCTTAATCCCGCTTCTTAGTTCTTCAGGCCACACCCTGCCTGCCAAATAAGCGGCTCCGCTCCCTCTTCCCGAATAGCCGCACTCAAACACGCCGTCGCTGTCCCATGCTATCACATTCCCCCAACTTGCCACCCACCGCGCCCCTTTCCGCTCTTCCTCGCTCCATGCCCTTTCACCTTCCCGCATTTGGCGCGCCTGCCATAAATCAATCTCTTCCCACGGCTCTTTTGTGGTGTCTATAATTACCAAAAAACCATCCCCCAGCGCTGCTTCTTCTTCTGGCAAAAATTGGTCTGGCTCTGCAGTGGCAGGGTCCTCTCGCGCATAGTCAGGGATGGGCACCTGCTTTAGAGTCATATTTGGAAAGGGCGTCCAATCAATGAGAAGCGGCACATCATAGCGAGGGGTGTTTTCATCTGCAAAATAAACAGGCGGTGTCCATTCATCTATAGAGATAACAACCGCATTCTCTGCCGCAAACGCCACTGCCCTCATCATCTCCTTGTTTTTCTCCGCTACCTCTACATTTTCAGGCAGTTTTTTATACCAAAAGCTGTTAGGGAAAAGATTTTCAGGCCTTTGGGTAGGCGCATACCGCCTTACTTCCTCCTTTTTTTCGGCCAGACAGCCGCTCATTAAAATGAGCGTTATCAACAACAGCCCGATAACTGCACGCATACCTTGTTTTTACGCTTATTATTTAAATATGAACTGCATTATAGATTGCAATGATAGACCTTCATACACATACCACCGCTTCTGACGGCTCTCTTTCTCCCTCTTTGCTTGTTAAATCTGCAAAAAAGGTGGGGTTAAGCGCGATAGCGATTACAGACCATGATACGGTGGCCGCTTTTGAAAGGTTGGAAGAGGTGGAAGGGCTGGAAGTGATTAGAGGCATTGAACTTACTGTTTTTGAGGAACGCTATCGCGATATTCATGTGTTGGGGCTTTTTATAGACCCCTCTTCACAGGCGCTCATAAAAAAATTGAAAGAACTTAAAGAGGCGCGGTTGGAGCAGAAAAAGGCCACTGTGAAGAGATTGCAGGAACTGGGGTATGATATTGGGTGGCAGGAAGTGGAAGCAGAGGCGCGGGGAAGTGTGGGCAGGCCGCACATAGCAAAGGTTTTGGTAAAGAAAGGGTATTTTGAAAGTGTAAATGAGGTGTTTGATAGGTTGCTCGCCTTTGGCAAACCTGCTTATGTGGAGCGCACCTCTTGGCTTTCTTTGGAAGAGGCAGCCGCGCTTATAGAGAGCGCAGGCGGCCTTTCTTTTTTAGCCCACCCTTACCTTTACCCTTACCATATCCAAGAACTGGTTGCAGCGTTTAAGGAGGCAGGGGGGCGGGGAGTAGAGGTTTATTATGATTATGTGCGGAATAGAAAGCTTTCTGAGCAAGAGAGCGCCTCTGCATGCGCTCTGGCGCGGCAGTTGGCAGAGCGCCACAACCTTTTAAAAAGCGGCGGCTCTGACTTCCACGGCGAAAGCAAAGGCCAGGTTTTAGGCGAGTTTAAGGTAGAGGAGCGCGTGCTGGAGGAGATAAAGGCCGCTCTTTAATCTTCCTTTTTCTTTTTGCGCCTTTTTAAGGCAAAAAGCAGCAATAAAACAATCAACAGCAACAAGGTAGCTATCAACCACCATTGCAGGCCTTCTTCTCTCTTCTGCTCCTCTTTCCCCTCCCTGCTTTCTATTTTTTCCTCTTTCACCTCTTTTGCTGGCTGTTGAGGTGGTTGAGGGGCGGGTTGTTGAGGCGGTTGCTTTTCTTCTTGGGGCGGTGGCTCTTCTTTCTTCTCTTTCGGCTTTTCTATGCATTGGTTTTGGCTGCATATAAAGCCGTCGCCGCAATCAGCATCAGAGCAGCATTGGAATGCTACGCATTGCTGCAAATCAGCATCAAAATAGCCGCAGTTGCAATCTGGCGGGGGTGGGCTTTGGCAACTGCCGTTTATAAGCTGTTGGCCCGGCGGGCAGGGGCTTACACATTGAGAGCAGTCAATGGTTTGGGCCACTTCGCTTAAGGGCAAGTACCCACTTTTAGATGCCTTTATCCAAATATCCTGTCCACAGGTGGAAGGAAATGCCAAAGTGCCGTTTTGGTCTGTATAGTTGTTGGCCAGTGTGAATCCATACTGGTCGCTCACAAAAACTTTCACACCATCTACGACGCCGTTATTATCACTTACTTTTATAATGGTTTGATTGCAGGTGCTGTTTATCTCTAAATTCATGTTTTTAGGTGGACTACCTCCTCCGCCCCCTCCTGTGCTCGCTTGCAGTTGATAATTAATGCTTACATTGTAGATGACAGGGTGAATATTGGTGGCTTTGTTTCGCTTAAAATCAATTTTAAATTGGAAATACCTGTTGGGTGTTAGCGTAAGGGTTTGAGGGCTTTGCGCCGTTATCTGCACCCATGGCTCTCCTGCACATAAGGGGTCATCGCAGGATCTCACACTTATATTGTACTGAGCATTCCCGCGAATAAACCTGTTTGCAATTTCCTGTGCTGAAAGTGCGCGTTGATAAACCGCCACTTCATCCAATATTCCATCTAAGTAATGTGGGTAGAGAGGGGTGAATGTAGCGATGCGGCATTCAGGCGCGCCAGGCGCCAAAAGCGTAGGTTGAGTGATTGGCACTTCTAAGCCATCAATATAGGATTTTACCGAGGTTGCATTTTGAAACACCAATGCAACATGCAGCCATTCGCCGGTGGGCAACACCCCTCCCGGCTTTACCGTTCCGTCGTCCACATAATAAACTCTATGGTTTATTGCTTCCCGAGCCAAGTTTATTAATTCGTTTCCATTCCAAGAAGTCACTCTTATTACATAATCATAATCTCCTCCACCTTGATTACTTTTGAAATAAACCCATGCTTCCAATGTGATAGGGAGGGCGTTGCTCATGCCGTTAACTCCGCACACTAAAAAGTCCCCCTGCGCTTCCACAAAATCTGCCGCAGCGCCAAATATGCCTGCCACCCCTGCGGTAGGGCAGGTTGCTCCTGAGCAGGTACCGTTGTTATTTAACCCAGAAGCATCGTAAAAGTTGGTTGCGCCCGCGCTTTCATTAAAATGAAGCAAAAGCACATTCCCGCTCATATTTATTCCACAGCGCCCGCTTTCTGCTCCCTGTCCGTCAGGATATTGCTTTCCATAATATGCGCAGGTGGTCCAACTTATGCTAGTCCAATTGACCACAGCGCCAGCATCAAAAATTTGCGATAAATAGCTTCCAGTGGTGTTGGAAAGGTTTAAATGCACGCCCTGTTCGCTTGTGTTATATGTTACATTTATATAAGTGCCTGCATTAAAATCTCCCTGGGTGCTTACATCAATAGTAAGCGCAAAGGAAAGCGCTATTGCAAATAAGAATAGGTATGGCGTTCCCTTCATCGCGTTTTTAATCCTCTCCAACTTTTAAATATTTTTAGGTATACCTAAAACGGCTTTCAAACTTTATTATTTCCAAAAATCTTTTAATTTCCAAATGTTTTATTTTATATATGCTAAAAGTGGAGTTTGAAGGCGAGGTAAAAGAGGTGTCATTCTCGGGCAGCGCTGCAGAGCTTTTAAAAAAGCTTAATATTAATAGAGAAGAAGTGGTGCTTAAAGTAAACGGCAAAATTGCGCCTGAAGATGTTTCGCTTAAAGGCGATGAGGAGATTGAGATAATAAGGGTTGTTTTCGGTGGCTAACTGCAGATGCGGGAAGGAGGCAGTGGTGCTCCTTCGCTATACCGGACGCCATCTTTGCAAAAAATGCTTTTTTGCGCTTTTTGAAAAAAGAGTAAAGCGTGCCATCAAGGAGTTTTATCCTTTAAAAAGAGGGCAGAAGGTTGCGGTTGCTTTTAGCGGTGGGAAAGATTCTTCAGTGCTTCTCTACTTGCTTAAAACCCTTGCTCTTCCTCCTGTGGAAATTGTTGCGGTAAGCAT
>JALWZW010000009.1 GCA_026992595.1 Microcaldota archaeon
TTACGGCGTTGGCAGCCACAGGGCTCAATGAGGTGAGAGACGAAAACATCTGGAGGAATTTTGGAAAGGGAAAAGGTTATCTCTTCAAACACTCTGGTTTGCGCCCCATACTTTTCATCTTTGGAAAACCCTAAATACTCTCCATGCACATCTAACACCACCACCGCCACCCTTCCCTCCTCTTTTTTCCTTTCCAGGAGTTCTTCTATTATTACAGATGCTAAATGAGATTTCCCTGCTCCGCTCATTGCAAGAAGCGCCAGATGTTTTTGAAAGAGGCGGGTGAGCGAAAATGTGGCTTTAAGCTTATGATGCTCCACTTCGCCTAAATGCAGCCCGCCTTCTACAAACCCTAACACCTTTCTTATAATATCATTTTCTGCTATCTCTATCTCATCGCCCGGAGAGGGAGGGGAAAAGAGGCGCTCTAAGCGGTCTTTGCTATATTTCCCCACTATTTTCGCCTCTCCCACCACCCTTTCCCATTTTTCAAAAGGGATGTTGCGGTCCATCCCGTCCACTACTTCTACAGATTCAAAATACCTGTTATTCTTATAAATCTCACTTACAAACGCTATCACTCCTTTATCTGTCTTTATATACTGCCCTTTTTTGATGGGCTTTTCGGCGAGGAAAAAGAATTTCATGGTGTTAGGCGGCTCAGGGTCTGCCACCACCCTTCCTATCATTCAAAATTCACCCGCGAGATTTTTATGAATTTGGGCTTTTTATCTGGAAGCGCTATGCACAGCTCTTTTCTCATTTTGCCCGCTTTGTCTAAACTTTCCATAAGCGTTTCCCTATCTATTTCCTCTGCAATCCTAAGCAGATAATGGGTTCTATCCTCCCCCGGCCTGAACCCTTTGCGATAAACCCTCAAATAAGGTGCACCGTCAAAACTATCTCTTATGATATACCCTCTCTCCCGCAAATACTTTATTATCTCATATTTCTTCCTTGCCATTGCGTCCTTTTCCTCTGCCTTTTTTATTAACTCTTCTTTATTATAAGGAAGAACTCCTACTTCTGCAAAGTATGCCGCCTCCAACTCGCTCAACACCGTTCTCCCTTCTTCTTCCACCCCAGCACCTAAACTCCTCAACCTTAATCTCAACTCTTTATCCTCTATAACGATCATTCCTCTACCTCTACATTTGATTTTTTGGAAATCTCCTCCAAAATCCTTCTTATATGCTTCATGCGCATGTGCTTAACCACTATCGCCATTTTGCTTCCACCTGCTGTGTCAATAAACATTTCCCCTATGTCCAATATACGCTCTAACAGGTTTTGGGTGTAGCGCGCCTCTGTTATCTGTACATAGGGCAGCACCACTCTTTTATGGAAGAATATCCCTTTCTCGTAGGCAAGCGCCTTTTTCTCAAGAACAATCTTTTCAAAGCGCGCCTGAATTACTGCGTATATAATTTTTGCAAATATGAGCGCCCATATCCCCATAAGCGCGTAGGTTGCCCATATCCCTAACCTAAAAAATTTAAGGTCTATAAAAATCACCACGCCGCTTAAAAGGAATGCGGCTATAAGTAGCGATACCACTTCCACAATGGGATAGACATAAAAGCTTCTTTCCTCTGTAGGCATGTTTATAAAAATAAATGAAATAATTTTAATAGTGATTGTGTATTTTGATGGCGCTTCTTCAGGAAACCCTGGAGTGATGGGCATAGGGGTTGTTTTGTACCGCGGTGGTAAAAAGGTTGCAGAGGTTTCCAAAAGCGCGGGCGTAGGAACCAATAATGAGGCAGAGTATCTGGCTGCTATAGAAGCGGTAAGGGAAGCAAAGAAAAGAGGCGCTAAAAAGGTGGTGCTTAAGGGAGATAGTTTGTTGGTTATAAGGCAGTTGGCAGGCGAATACAAAATAAAGGCCCCTAACTTAAAGCGCCTTTATGAGGAGTTTTGGAAAGAGGCAGAGGGACTGCAAGTTGCTTTTGTGCATATTGAAAGAGGTGAGAATGTTGCAGATAGATTGGCAAAAAGAGGTGCCCGTAGAAAGAGACCCTTCTTTAGGTCCCCACATGACCTTTAAGCATTCTAAAACCCTGCCTATTCATAGGTGGTTTTGGTATAAGGAGGGTTTTAGCCCTCTTCTTTTTGAGCGGTTTTATAGAGGGGAGAAGCGCGTTTATGACCCTTTTTGCGGGGTGGGAACCACTTTGCTTGCATGCAAAGGCAAGGGGGTGTTTTCAGAAGGAACTGACATTTCGCAGTTGGCGGTTTTTGTAAGCAATGTTAAATGTAGAGATTATAGGGAGGAGGTTAAGCGCGCTTTAAAGGAGTTTTTAAACAAAAAACTCCCCTTGCCCAGCATTAAATGGGAATTTGAACTG
>JALWZW010000010.1 GCA_026992595.1 Microcaldota archaeon
GTTTAATGAAACACCTGAAAATTTGCTTACTTCTGAGGTGGTGTATATTGATGAAATTCAAAATTCTGAGGTTGCGGGGTTGAACCTAAAGCGCATCTATGATAGGCATAAAACAAAGATTGTGGTAAGCGGATCGGGCGGCTATGAAATTAAAACCAAAATGGGCTATTTTTTGGTTGGACGGGCTTTGTTTTTTGATTTATATTCTCTTACTTTTGATGAATTTCTTAATTGGAAAAGCAAGGTATATTATAATTTATACCTTAAATACTCTGGCTATTTGAAGGATTTTGTAAGCGGTAAGGATGTGCCTCCTCTCTCGGAAATAGAAAATGAAAAATTCCTCAAACTGCTCAGCGAATATATGGTTTATGGCGGCTATCCAGAAGTTGTTTTAAACAATGACCCTAAAAAGAAACAACTTCTATTAAATTCAATAGTTAAAACAACGCTTGAAAGAGATTTATTTTACTTGTTCTCCTTTAAAGAGTATGAAAACTTTTTTTCTACTGTTAAATATCTTGCTTCCATTGTTGGTGGCATTCTTACCCTTAATAATTTACCTGTAGATTACAAAACCGCAGAAAAATATCTCTCCGTACTATCGCACAGCTACATTATTGCGCTACTTTCTCCCTTTCACAAAAACCTCTCCACTGAGTTGAGGAAATCCAAGAAGGTTTATTTCCATGATTTAGGATTTAGGAATGCTGTCCTCAATAACTTTCTTGCCTTAGAAAGCCGGGAACAGACAGGCAATTTATATGAAAATTTTGCGTACATTCAACTGAGGTCTAAGTTTAAAAAGGAAAACTTAAGATATTGGAGGACCACACATAAAGAGGAGATTGATTTTATCTTAACCAATAAGAGACCGGTACCTATAGAAGTAAAAACCAACGATAAAATCTCAAGGCATTTAATCACATTTTTAGAAAAATATGGCGTTGAACGAGGCGTTTTATTAAACCCCAAAACCACTGCTTATGAAAAGGTGAAGGGAAAGGATATTCTTAAATTTCAGATTTTCTTAATCTGATTGTGGGAGCTGAGCTCAACTGCTCTTAGAGATTCTTTACCATATAATGCCCTTCTAACCAATAGCCCATTTTTCTATAATACTCTCTTGCTCCTACTCCGCTAATGATGTGAAGTTTATCTGAAAAGCTTTTTGCAATCTCTTCCGCTTCTTTAAGGAGCATGCGCCCTATCCCTCTATGCTGCGCTCCTTCTCCGCTTTTTTCCCCTATTTTTAGCGCTCTTCCGTACACATGCAACTCTCTCACAAACGCTTTGCCGCTACCGCTCTTTCTTAACCTTATAAACCCTTCTATCACACCGTTTTCATATTGATATGCTATAAACCATTCCTTCCCTCTGCTCGCATCATACTCTTTTATATGCACTTCCTTCTTCCCTTCCCCCCTCTTCCTCCCCGCCTCCCTGCTCCTAATCTCCCTCACTTCCCTTCCTTTCAACTTTGCCTCCACAATCTCTCTCAAATTGCTCTTTTTCACCCCTTTCTCTATCTTTGTTGCCGGTATATCTCTCTGTATCCTCATCACCCTCACATATTCAGGTATATATTCGTACATTTCCGCTATAATCTCTGCTGCTTGTTCGCTGCTGTAGGGCTCATATTCGCCTGCAATCATCTGTTGGTAGAGCGCAGTCCCTTTTATAACTAAGGTGGGGTAGATTTTGAGCATATCTGGCTGAAATCTCTCATCTTGGAAAAGTTGTTTAACAAAAGCAACATCCTTGCTTGGGTTTGAGCCGGGGAGACCTAACATTATGTGATAAAGAACTTTAAATCCTGCATCTTTGAGGCTGCGGGTTGCTTCCACCACCTCTTTCACTCCATGCCCCCTATTTATTTTTTTATATATTTCATCGTCTGCGTGCTGCACCCCTAATTCGCATCTTGTGGCCCCATATTCTAACATCTCTTCCACATAGCATATATCAGGACGGGTTTCAATAGTAAGCCCTATTGCCCTTCTTTTAGCGGTTTCATTCCTCTTTTTCGCCTCTTCTAAAGTTGCAGAAGGGCTGCCGTTGAGCGCGTCATAGATGTTTTTTATAAACCACACCTTATACTTTTTTTCCATTGCTAAAAAGGTCCCACCCATCACTATTACATCGCATTTATCTGTTTCATGACCTAAATATTGAAGCGCCCTTAACCTATTCTCCACCTGCTTATAGGGGTCAAATCCAAAGTTTCTTGCTCTAAGCGCGGCGGGCTCCTCTCCCGTATAGCTCTTTGCAGCCAAGCCGGTGAATGGGCAATAACTACATGCCCATCTGCAAGAATCCTCTGGCTTTATCATTACTGCTATAGGTGCTACTCCTGAAAGCGTTCTGGTCGGTTTTTTCATATTATATCATGCGTTCAAAAAAATACTTAAAAAGGAGTTGAGCGCTTGTAAGGGAAGGTTGAAGAAAGGGTAGATCATGATACCGTTTGCACTTGCCTTTATATCTCCTTCCAGCGTGGGCTTCACTACAATCTCCACCTCCTTTGCCCTTTTTACTTGCTCGCTTGCGGTGGATTTAACATATATTTGCGCTTTATAAACTTCCTCTTCTTCCCCTACCACTTCATAGCGCACCACTTTCTTTTGTTTAGGGCCTACATAAACGAATTTTTTAAACGACCAACGCTTTGGCCCTTCTGCGCCTATTTCAAACACATCCCCTGCAGACCCTTTATTTTCCACTATAATATTAAAAACAGCGGGCTGGCCTGGAGAGGTGGTTATTTTTGAAGGGCTTATCTGCGCCTCCATCACCTCTTTACTTATTCTAATTTTTACATTGAATGTGAAATTGCCTAACTTCTCGCCGTTAAACTCATCCACCAATTTAATTTTTGCGCTATACTCTCCCTCCTCTGCATCAGGCGCAGCACTAATACTCACAAATAAAGGGCGCTCATAGAGTTTGCTGTTTTTTCCTTTCCACCCCTGCGGCAATTCCTCTACCACCGCATAATCAAAAATCCCTCCTTCTCCGTAAATACCCCCCTCTTCAACCCGCGGTTCTATTTTAACGCTTATAGTTTGGCCCGGTCCCATTGCCTCTAAATCTACCTCTCCTCCTTTTTCCACAACCGCGCTTGGCTCTAATATCAAAACCGCCAGAAGGAGGATTGAGAGCAAACCATCACCTTTTGAAGGGCGGCTTTACAAATAAATAATACTTTTCCTTCCCTTCCAATTCGCTTATAATCCTTTGTGCAAAGGATGAAATAATGTCGCCTGCCGAAGGCACGCGCTTTTTGACATCCTCAAAACTTTTAAACGGCTCTTTCTCCCTTTCCTCTAAAAGGTGCTGCATGGTTTTTTTACCTATTCCTGGCAGGAGGTCTAAGGTGTGCACGCGGATAGAGATGGGCTTTGCGTTATTAAGAAAGTTAACAAAAAACTGCTCCCGCTCTTTTATTATTTTTTTTACTATCGCGGGAAGGATTTCCTTGGCAGCGTTTGTTAAATTCCCATAGCGTATTCTCCCTTTTATGTGCGCAATCTCTTTTCTCCCCTCTTTTCCTACAAACACTCTTTGCCCAACCACTATAGCGGCATCTGGCTTCACAGTTGCCTCTAACAGCGTAAAAAACCGCTCTCCTATTAATTGCACCATGGGCTCTTTTTTAATGGCATAAGGTTTCCCCTCTGGTAGGTATTCCACTACCCATGCATAATCCTCCATTTCACCCCACCGCTTTTAACACATTATTAACCAATTCCTCGTTTTGATCCAATTTATACTTTGCCAAAACCGCCTTAACAGTTTCTGCCTTTTTTGGTTTAATGTTTGCAAGCGTTACCGCGCATTCTTCAGGCAGCTCTCCAATCTCTTTAAGTTTCTTCATTACTTCTTTTTGCGCCTTTTCGCTAGGCGCAAACTTTTCTGCATGCTCCAACGCTTGTTGCTGCTCATAAGTTAATTCCTCGCTTTCTTCAGCGCGCTTTTTTAAAATTTTTTTAACCTCGCTTAACGGCACGGCACGCTTTGCTTTAATCTCCATTTTCCCCCTCTTTTATGCTGCTTTTAAATGAACAGGTAGCACCACAAGTTTTTTTGTTTTATCAAAATCCTTTACCTCTACCACATAAGCCCTTCCTCTTTTTTCCACCACAACGCCGTGCCTGCTTGCATAGCGGGGGTGGGGCATTCCTTTAAGGATTGGTTTAGGGGTTATAACAACTTTTTGACCTATCTCAAAGGTTTTAACCTGCTCTGCCACTGTTACTCTACCCTTTCCTTTAAGTTTTTTTGTTTGCCTGCTTAATGTTCCTCTTGACCTTTTAACCATAACTATCGCCTCTGTATGGATAGATTAAGCGCCAATCTCCTTTAAAATATTAACTTTTTTAAGCGCATCTTTTCATCTTTTTCTCGCCCCTTGCTAAAGCTCGCCCTTGCTAAAGAGCGCTTCCAGCGAGGCGGGGTGAAGAAAAATCTTTAAAGGAAGCATTTATAAATTGATTGGGCTTTATAAATTTTGTGGTGGGTGGTTTTGGTGGCAAAAAAAAGATTGAAGAAGCCGGATTATGTAATAACAAACATGGTTGCCTCTGCCTCTTTGGGGCTAGAACTAGACCTTTATAACTTGGCGCTCCAGATTCCTGAAATTGATTATGAACCAGACCAATTCCCGGGCGCTATTTTAAAGTTTGACAAACCCAAAGCATCTCTTTTGCTTTTTAAGAACGGTAAAGTGGTCTGCGTTGGCTGCAAGGATAGGGAGACAATAGAAAAGGTTATTAATAAAACCCTTAAGATGCTCCGCCCATATGCGCGCAAAATCACCAAGACCAAAAAGCCAAAGGTAGATATAACGAATATTGTTGCGGCCGCAGATTTGCATGTTACTTTGGACCTTTATAAAATTGCTTATAAGTTGAGGGATGTAGAGTATGAACCAGACCAATTCCCGGGCGCTATTTTAAAGTTTGACAAACCCAAAGCATCTCTTTTGCTTTTTAAGAACGGGAAGGCGATCTGTGCAGGCGCTAAAAATAGGCAGGAGATAGAAGAGGTGTTGAAAAAAGCGCAAAAACTCCTCTCTCCTTATGCAGGGAAATGAAATGCTCCTCCTTCTCATCCTCTTTTTTCTGCTGATGGGCGCGTTAGGGGTGGTTGATGAGCAAACATGCGCTAATTTGGTTAGAGAGAACGCTGAAGTTGCGGAAGTGGTGGGCTGCTATAAGCAGGCGGCTATCACTTTAGCCCATTTGTGCAAAGAATCTTCCTGCCCAGAAGCGGTTAATGTGTGTAGGCGTATGAATCAGGTAGTTCATAATTATTTACAGAGTATGGGGGCGGGGGAGGATGACCGCGTGTTGTATTTAAATATTCATACTACAGATTGCTATAGCAGGGTGGCGGAAATTTCAGGTGATGTTTCCGTTTGCGAACTTGTAGACAAGGGGCAATCAGACCCGTTCTCTTCTTATAAAACCATGAAGGAGCGCTGCATAGCAAAGGCGCAAAGAAGGGCGCAACTTTCCCCTTACACCTCTAACTTCTTTAAAAACAGCATTTGCTCTCTTCTATTTCTTTTCCCCCCTCTCCTTTATGCCTTTTTGCGCTCTAAATAGGTGGTTTTATGAGGCGGGTTATTATAATGGGCGCGGCAGGCCGCGACTTTCACAATTTTAATGTCTTTTTTCGCAACAACCCTCGCTATAAAGTGGTTTGCTTTACTGCCGCTCAAATACCCGGTATTGCTGGGAGAATTTACCCGCCCCAATTGGCAGGCCCTCGCTATCCCAAGGGCATTCCTATCTTTCCAGAAGAGCAGTTAGAGGAATTGATAGAGAAATGGGTGGTGGATGAGGTGGTTTTTTCTTATTCTGATGTCTCTTTTTCACAGGTTATGGAGGCAGCAACTAGGGCGCTAAGCAAAGGCGCTTCCTTCTCGCTTTTAGGACCGCGCGACACCATGCTTAAGGCCAAAGTGCCTGTGATAGCGGTTACAGGGGTGCGCACAGGGGTGGGAAAGAGCAGCGTTTCTTATGCTATAGCGCGTTTTCTTAAAGAAAAAGATATAGATGTGGTGGTGGTGCGCCACCCTATGCCTTACCGCGATTTTTACTCGGTGCAGACATTCACCGATGAGCGGGATTTAGAGCGCTATGGTTGCACCATGGAAGAGCGCGAGGATTATATGCGCTATATTAAGAGCAAAATCTCTCTTTTAAGCGGTGTAGATTATGGCGCTATATTAAAGAAGGCGGAACGCCATCAAATCATTTTATGGGATGGGGGCAACAACGACTTTCCTTTTTATACGCCAGACCTCTACATTACAGTGGCTGACTGCTTGAGAGCAGGAGATGAGGCAACATATTTTCCCGGTTCTGTGAATTTTAGGGCGGCGGATGTTATTTTGCTTTCCAAATATGAAGGCGGCTGCGCTGCTCTTTTAAAAAGCGCAAAGGAACGCAAAGGGGCGCGCCTCTTCACTTTAAAAAGCGTTATAACAGCAGAGCAGGATTGCAGCGGCTTTAAGCGGGTGGTGTGTGTGGAGGATGGCCCCACTCTCACACATGGCGGGATGCGTTTTGGCGCTGCCTATCTCTTTGCTAAGAAAATGGGCTTGGAGGTGGTGGAACCGCAAAGGTGCGCTAAAGGTTGCTTAAAAGAGGTGGTGAAAAAGCGCTCCTTACTCTCTTTCCCTGCTTTGGGCTACACTCCCTCTCAACTGCGCGATTTGGAACGGTCTTTGCGTGCCTGCAAAGCAGATGCGGTGTTGTCCTCCACCCCGGGCAGGTTGGAAGAGATTATTAAAGTGAATAAACCTATAATTAAGGTGGATTATGATTTTATCCCCCCTAAATCTTTCTTTAAGCTTTTAGAACGCTTTTTAAGAGAGCGGCTTTAGGCGATAGTTATTTAAATGCTTTCTTTATTTTATCCTCTCATGATGGCTTGGTTTGATGAGGATGAGGATTGGGAGGACGAGGATTTTGAGGACGAGGATTGGGACGAGGAGGAGGACGAGGAATTTTAGCGCGCCCCTCCTTCCCCGCGCCTTCTATTAACTTTTGTTATTTTGATTTTTCTCGTTGGCGTTGCGCTTATAACCTGCTTCTCAACACAATCTCTTTATGCACCTCGCTTACCAACTCCACATCCTTTAGGCAGACCCCTTCTCCTTTTGCATGCACTTTATGGGAGCGAGGCCCAACTTCTATCGCCCCTATCCCCCTATATCCAAAAAACCTGGCATCTGAGGAGCCGCCTAGTGTGGTGGGTTCTGTTTCCATCCCTGTCTTCTCTTTTATGATTCTTTTAACCAACTCTTCATATTCTTTATCTTGATTTCTGTAAGGAAATGCTTCGCAAAATTCCTCTTTCCTTATCTCATACTCCCAGCCCTCAAGTATTTTTTCTATCTTTTCTATTATCTCGGCCTCTTTATTTCCATAATTATACCTTATATCCATGCTTATATCGCAAGTTGCTGCATGAACATTGGTTGCACCTGAAAGGCAGGAAATGTTGGTTATGCCTACCGTGGTTTTCATCATATCTTCTTTGTCTTTAAATTCCATCTCTTGTATTTTTCTTATAAATTGGGGGAGGAAGTAGATAGGGCTTTTACCCTCATAAGGACGGGAGCCGTGCGATGCGGTGCCCTTTATTTTAACATAAAGCCAGATTATCCCTCTTCTCCCCACTTTAATCATTCCCAAAGGTGTTTGGGTGTGCACCGGCTCTGCGCCTAAATACCTTTTTATGTTGTATTTTTTTAGATGGTGTAGCACCGCATAAGCGCCTTTTTCCCCTCCTTTTTCTTCATCCCCCACCACCGCCAAGCAAAGCGTAAAGGGAAGGTTTTCCGGGCATTCTTTGAATGCTTTTATTAATGCTGCCAGCCCCCCTTTCATGTCGCTTGCCCCTCTCCCATAAAT
>JALWZW010000011.1 GCA_026992595.1 Microcaldota archaeon
AATAAACCCTGGAAACGCTTTTAAAAACAAGAGAGGCGATAAGGTTATGCTAAGAACAGCAGACCTTCCTCTTCATTCAGGCAAATGCCCGCCCTGGTTGTTTAAGAAGATGAAGGCACTGGGGAAAGAGATATGCGGAGCGATTATTGAGGAGTTTGGGACTAAAGCGTTTTTAGAACGGCTCGCACACCCCGGATTCTTCCAATCGCTGGCATGTGTTTTGGGCTTTGATTGGCATTCTAGCGGCACCACAACCACAACCTGCGGAGCGCTTCAAGCAGTGGTAGGGGAATTTGGAGTGAGTGGCTGCGGGGGAAAAGGGAAGGCCCACACCACATTAAAGGAGATTGAAGAAAAAGCGCGCAGTTATGCGGAGGGGGAGCGGTTAAAGAAGATAAGCAGATTGTGCGCCAAAGTAGATAATGCAGGAATTCAAGATGGCTATGCACTTTACCACCATATGATTCTTTTTGATGAAAAGGGCAATTGGTGTGTGGTTCAGCAGGGGATGAAAAGCGATTATGCGCGCCGCTACCATTGGTTTAATGCAGACCGCTTTGTGTCAGGCCCGCCCTCAAAAATTGCAGGAGTGAAAGAAAGGGAAGCGCTTAATTTAGTGAGCGAAAAAAGCGAGGAAATGCGCAAATGCTGTGTGGATATTGTGAAAGATGGCGCTCACTACCTCTTTCCCAAGCACCATGCAGTTCTAAGATGCGACCTTACTAAAAGGGATTTAGAGTTTTTGAAAAAATGCTATGAATTCCAGCCCAAAAATTACGAGGAACTTCTCCTTATTAAAGGAATGGGGGCAAAAAAGTTGCGCGCCCTTGCTCTTCTTTCTAAATTAGTATATGGCTGTGAATTGGATTGGAGAGACCCTGTTAAATTTTCCTTTGCGCATGGGGGAAAAGACGGCACACCCTTTCCTGTAGATAGAGAAGTTTATAACAACAGTATTCGCTTTATGAAAAATAAAAGAGAGGTAATAAAACATCTTTACAAATACTTTGATGCAAATACCTAAAAATTTTAAATCACATAACCCTCTATGCGCCTCTTTGTTGCAGTAGTGCCTCCAGAAGAGATAAAAGAGAGATTATATAGGGTGATAAAGGAATTACCAGAGGAGGGGCTTAAAAAAGTGCCTAAAGAAAACCTCCACATCACCCTTCAATTTATTGGGGAGGGCGAGGTGGAGGAAGAGGGAAGGAGGTTGGAAAAAATTGATTTTGGAGGCCCTGCGGTTTGCAGAGTGGAAGGGTTGGGGGTGTTTCCCAACCGCAATTTTGTAAGAGTGATATGGGCGGGAGCGCAAGGGCTGGAAAGATTTGCAGAAAAATTAGGAGAGAGAAATTTTAAAGGGCATATAACATTGGCGCGCGTTAAGAAGAAGCACGATTTTAGCGCTATTTTGGAAAAATATAAAAAAGAGGTGTTCGGTGAATTTGAGGTTAAAAAAATATATCTGATGGAGAGTATTCTAAAAAGGGAAGGGCCTATATACAGGAGGGTGAGGGAATTTTATGTTTGAGTTCCTTTACGCCTTTCTCTCAGTGTTCTTTTACGGGTCGGTGAGCACATTTTCAAAATATGTGATAAAAAAGGTGGGACATAGGAGAGCTGCTGTGTATATCTACATATTCCTTTCCTCGCTCCTTCTCCTCTACGCGTTCCTCACCTCTCACAACCTCTACCTTCCCCCTAACCTATTAGCACCATATTTTTTGCAAATAAGCGTGGGGGCGCTAGCAGTAATAGTGCATTATAAAACATTAGAGAGAGGAAAGGTTGCAGAAATTTCACCTATAACGCGCGTTTCCACGCTTTTGGTTGTTATACTCAGCATAGTTTTTCTTAATGAAGTGATAACCGCAATGCAGGTGTTGGGAGCGCTCTTAATTGTGATTTCTGCATTCATAATCTCAGATAATTTTAACATTAAAAAAGAGTGGCTTCCTTTGGCGCTCACCACCATGATTTTGAGAACAATCTATTTTACCAACATAAAGTTATTTGTGGTAGAGTTGGGGCCTTTGGCATCCACCATTCTTTTAGAGGTAGGGAATTCAACATTGATAACGCTTTATTATGTTATAAGGAAAAAGAACATTAAGCCCTATCCTGATGTAAAGTATGCGCTTATTCCTGCCTTGCTCATATTTTTAGGTTCCCTATTTTACAACATCTCAGTATCGTTTATAGGCGCAGGAATAACCTCAGCCATTAGCGGAACGGTGACTGTTATAGGAGCTATAATGTCTTACATTGTACTAAAAGAGAAAATAGAAAAGCGCAAATATGCGGCGATAATAGCGATGGCAATAGGAATAGCGCTATTGTTCATAGGTTAAGAGCATCTGTTATCGCTGCAACTAAGTCCTTCAGCGCAATCAGAGTCATCAATGCAAAAGGCACCTTCTTCGCCCTTCACACCCCCGCTTGCTTTTTCCAATATTTCATCGGTCTTTTGAGAGATTGTCTCACCGCTCTTTTTTGCAGCGCCCAACATCTGGGCAGCCACCAAACCCACTACAGCCACCAAAACCACAAGTAAGATCAACATTTCAGCAGAAAGTTGTCCTTTCATAATTATAATTAATGTTCAAAAATGTATAAAAAAGGTTATTGTTGATGGGAAAATTCAGCGGTAATGTTCTGATAAACATCTGAAAGGAAAGAATAAAGTGTAAAGGCGGCGGTGGTTAAAAGAAACGCAATGGTAAGCGCCTTTAAAAGCTTTGAGGGGTTGCGAGGTGGCGCCTGTAAGGAACGGAAAAGCGCTGCTAATTCTTCCTTCGCTTCCTCCTCATTACTCTCAAAAATACCGCTTTCAATAACCTCCCGCCAACTTGCCCTTCCCTTTACTTTAATTCTTAACATATTCAACAGCAACTCTTTTTTCTCCTCATCTAAATCAAATTGGGGCATCTCTGCAACATAAGGATTGGAAATCCAACTATCACCTGAAAGGATGGTTAGATAATGGTCTTTAATGTGTTGAAAAGATTGCCCCTCAAAAAGAGGGCTGCCGCTGTATAAATAAACAGCCATTGCGCCTAAGGAAAAAACATCAGAGCGTTTAGATATTTTGTCCAATTTTGTGAGAACTTCAGGTGCTGCAAAATGAGGATTTAAAGAAAAGAGGTCAGAAGAAACGGTGATATCAGGATTAACTTGTTGGTGGGGTTTGAAATAACCGGTAGGAATAAGTTCAACTTCCCCGTTCTCACCTATAAGAACATTGTTTGGATTAAGGTCTCTATAGGCATCAGCCAATTGGTAATAGTGCAAAATGCCTTTCATGATGTTGTTTAAAATATAATTAGAGGCGTTATATGAGAGGGTGAGACGGCGGTTTTTCAGCATAGAGAGAAATTGAGAGAGTTGCATGCAGTTGAAGTATTCAAATACAATACCCTCTGGGTAATAGCCCAAATAGGTGAGAATGTTTGGATGGTGAGGAAGTTTTTCTAAAGAATTTAAGAAGCGCAAAGCTCTCCTGCCGCTCACCTCAGTCAAAAGAACAAAGACCTTTTTTTCAGACAAACGGCCCTCCACAAAGGAGCCGGTAGCAGTTTCAAAAAGTATCTTCTCCTTGTTAATTGTAAGTTTAGGTCTGGGTTTTTGAGCAATCACACGCTGTGCCATGAAAATATTGTGTCTAAAAGGGTTTAAATTTGTTAGTATTATAAGCACAATTTAAAACCATTAACTTCCACTATTCTTTTATGGCAGGGAGGATGCTCACTTCAGAGGAGAGGAGAAGAGAAAGAAAGTGGAAGAGAATAAGAGAAGGAGTTGGTAGATTTTTTAGAAGAGTTGCGATGGGAGCGGCGCTTGCGCTTGCAAGTCCCATGGCTTCCTCTGCTCAACCCCCTCGTTCTGCCCAACCTTCCCAGAATGCTGTTCAAACCCAAGAGAGCAGGGGGCAAAACAGAAGCGGGGAAGGGGCAGATGGAGAGTATAGCGTAAGGATTTACACCCCAGAAGAGAATGTAAGGCGGTTAATGGAGAGAGGGCTTATAAGAGAGGCAAGGCAAGATAGGGTGCTGTTTGCCAGGTTGTATGGGATAGGCGGGGAGGAGTTAGTAAGGCAGTTAAGCAGAGATATGTTTCTAAGAGGGCTGGCTGCTTACGGGAGGTTTAGAGGAGCTGTAGTTATGGGGGAAGAGGATTTGAAAGCAATGTTGGAGTGGATGGGTAGGAATATAGGCACAGAAAGAGCATCTTCTATCACAATCCCCACACCAGAGCAGCCGTTTTATGTGGAGAGAGGGGCAATCAACCTTGCTCGTGTAATGTGCGGTTCAAGAGAAGCAATTAACTGCTTCTATAACTTAGACCATTACCCCGGCTATAATGAGTTGGCTCACTATCACAATGCATGCATCTCAGCAATAAGAACATTTCAATGCAGCGAGCCACAAATGCAGGTAGAATTGTTTTATAGAATAGATAGAAGGGTATGGAGGAGAGATGCGGCAAGGCAAAACGCTGAGAAAATTGCTCAATGGCTTAAAGAAAGGATTGTTAAAAAGATGAGCGAGGGAGAGATTGGAGGAATGGAGCTACCTATCACAGGGATAGAGAATAATGATATAATAGTAGGAGGGCATTGGGTTTATGTTTTGGATGGAAGAACCCTCTTGCCTCAGTTAGAAGCAAGAGAGGGGGAAGAAGTTAAACTCTTTATGGTGGAAAGGAGCAGAGGGCAGGAGGGAGCAGTGGTGAGAGGAGTGGCGGAGAGAATGTTCGAAATAGATTCATCAACAATTGGGGGAAGAACAGCATTTATGACTGAATGGGAGTGGAAAATTACACGAGCAGGAATAAAAAGGGAAGAAAGAGTTTTCTATACATCTGAATACTTTACATCTACTCACCGTAACCCACCATATACCAATCTAATAAAATTAAACAGTTTTCTCCCACCCTCTTCAACACACTTACTTTATATAGACCCCTTAACCCACTTGATGGGCAGGTTGGCTCAGAATGGAAGAATAACTTCTATAAGAGGAAGAGTATTAAGAGTTAATTATTTACAAAATAGGATCAGACGAGCCAGAGGAGGAGAATATGTATTGTTACCACCAATCTATCCAGAAAATAAAAAAGTAATATATGAATTAATGCTAAGTAGAGAGAGGGAAACCTCTCGCCAACTAATAGAAAGAATTTCTTCACCTCTTCAAACAACCACCACCCTCTCCAGAGTAAATGAAATACTTCTCTATGCACAGCCCCACCAAATAAACGGATTACCACCTACATATGCTATAGTCCCAGAAGTCACTACATTAGAAGTAAATGCAGGCCCACTGAGAGTGGTGAGCAGAAGATTGATAGAAAAGCGAGATATGGGACTGTTTGTGTTAATTGATGGCGTGTTCACACATCCCGAAGTTGCCAATAAATGGGCAAATAGAATATTGGATGGAGGGGGACCATGGAGAAGTAATAGCGAAATAGGTAAATTAGAGATACCTCAATTAGCATACGCACAAATAAGAGGTTTTGTGAGGGTAGAAGAAGTTCGGCCAGCACAACTGATAATAAAAGAAATAATACATGATTATGAGTGGAAATACGATCTTCCGATATCAGGTGCATTCATAAACAGAGTTTATCTAAAAAAAGAGAATCCCTTCACCCCCTTATTAGCAAACACAGCAATAATAATAAAAGATAACCAGGCATTAGAAATTTTTACATATGGAGGAGCACCACTCTACCTAGAGTTAATCCAGCCAGGAGGCCACGTAATCCCCATCAGTAAAATAAGCTTCACAGAACCAATGGAATTCGCAACAAGAAAATATGGAGAAGTGGATTGGAAGAATCCATTCTTTATAGGATGGATTCCTAGCATCATTATATTTGAGCCATGGTTGGGAAGAATAAGAAGCATACCTAAAGGGATAGTGTTAATTATTATACCTAAGAAAAACGGGCGGCCGATAATGGAAAGATTTGGTAATGAAGAAAGAATGTTTGGGATAATGGTGGAAATATCTTTTTCATTGAAGATGGGACGCAGGACGGTATGGGAAGATGGAGGGAAAAGAGAAGTTGTAGCAAGGCCGGCATATGTTAAAGTAACTGAAAGAACAAACCGTCTTGAGATTGAGAGAGAATATCTCAACCTACCTCCAACTATGCGTAGAGTCCCTTCTAATGTGGTTTATAACGCTCAAATCAACGACCCCCAAATAATCCGCATGCTGAGAATGAGAGAAGATTATTTAAGGGAAGTGAGAAGGTTAAGAGAGAGGCAAAGGGTGGCAAGAAGATAAATCATCTTAGCCACTTTCTCCAATCCGAAAGAGAAATGCCGCCCAATCTCAGCGGTTCTGAGAGAGTTTCAGAAGAAGTACTGCCTTCCTCTTCTTTTTTCACTTCCTTTATAGGTTTGTCCCAAAATTCCAAAGAATAAGGATTGTCTGGCATTTCTAAGGTTGTTGTTGGGTGGCCAAGAGAGCGTCTAACAGCGTTTTCTCTCTGTGTTCTTTCCACTGCATTAACCCTATCAAACACCTGAAGAGCTGCTAGGGTTAAATCTCTTGAAGTGGTAGCCCTTGCCCACTGAACCTGTCTATCCTCTCCTGCCATTTCCCTAAACTGCAACAGTTGAAGGTCAAAAGATGCAAGCAAGGTGGATGCAGCGTTGGGAAGGGCAAATGGGTCAGGAGAAGTTAAGGTGGTGTAAGGACAATCTGAAGCAAGGCGTGCAGAAACCCTTTCTCCTTCCTGCCCCTCCTCTTTATTCCTTTCCACAAACTCTCTTGTTTCCCTATCTACTGCTCTTCTTATCTGCTCATGCCCTCTTCTTAAAAGGTCAAACTGCTGGTCAGTAAGGCGAAGCTCTCTGTTGCCTGTGAGCATTCTTAAATTCTCCTCTAATCGTTGCCTGTCCAACTTATCCTCCCTATAAGCATCATTCATTGCAAAGAGAAGGGCGGTGGGCTGGAGGGAAAGGTTTGCTTGTTGGGAAAGATTTCTTAAATGCTGCTCTAAATTCCTCTCACCAAATTTCATCTCCTGCATAAGAGAGGCAGTGCGGAGATAATCTCTCTCCTGTCTTTCATACATGGAAAGAAGAGCACGATCAGCAACCAGCATGCCCAAGGTTGCCTGTGCTTCATTCCTCTCCTCTCCTTCTAATGAATTCAAACCGTTTACAAATTCCCTTGCTCCTAAAGCAGATAGGTAGGAGAAGTAGGAGGAGGAAGAAGGAATCTGGAGGAATTTAGCGAGGGAAATATTTTCCATACCTGGCCCAAAATACTGGCGCTGGAAGGAACGGAGGTTTTCTCGTAGTTTTTCTAAATTTTGACGAGTATAAGTAAGAGAATCCAAACGCTCTATTAATTGGCGTTGTTCTTCTGGTGAACGATCAGAAGATTCCAATAAAGAACGTAAGTTGTTTATGGTTTTATCAAGCATATTTGAAAGCTCTGTGACGGACATTGATTCAAATTTATCAGGAAATGATCTTCTCGCTACCTTCAGCACCTCTTCTGCTTCTCTTTGAAGTTCCCTCATCTCCGCCACAGCTTCAGGAGAGGAAGGAACCACACCCACTCCTCGCTCTAACCTTGCCATCACTCTTTCTTCTGCCTTTTCTCTTTCTGGCCTAGTCAGCGTGGGCACAGTAGTTCCTTCCATCATCAGCCCAAGCATCTCAATATTAAAAGCCAAAGAGGCAACATTCACACTGCCTGAATTAGGGTCAAAGAGAGAAGAGATTTGCAAGAGGTCCCTTACTGTAATATTTTTATCTCTAAAGTGCTGGCCCATTGCAG
>JALWZW010000012.1 GCA_026992595.1 Microcaldota archaeon
CATCTACCCTTCCTGCAGGGCAGAAGGTCATTAGCGCAAAGGGAAAGGCACTCAAAGGCGCCAAAACGCCCCGGGTGTTCGGCCCGCCTAAGGGGATTTGCGGAACAGGGACCCCTAGCCCCCGCCTATCCCCCATATTATTATTTTTCCCTTTTTATTTAACCTTTACTCCACCACATTAAGCAATATCTTCCTCATCTCTACCGTTTCTAACCTTCTCAGCGCTTTTATAGCGAAATCTAATTTTGCTTCTGATTCTGCATATATGGTAAATATTGGATCTCCCTTCCTCACCTTGTCTCCCCTCATTTTATGAAGCACTATTCCTGCCCCCTTGTCCCTCGGCGCACCTGCGATCCTTGCTATTTTTGAAATCGCCTTATTATCTATATGGAAAATGCTCCCTCCTGTTTTTGCTTTAAAGGTGTAGCTGTGCTCTCCCACTTCTATATCCTCTGGCTCTACTTTTGGGTCCCCGCCTTGAAGTTCTATTATCTGCCTGAATTTTTTTAGCGCTTTGCCGCTCTCTAAAATGCTGCTTGCAACCGCGTACCCTTCACCTTTTTTCACCTTGCCGCTCAATTCTAAAAGTTTGCCTGCCATTAAAACGCTTTTATGCCTTAAATCGCTTGGCCCTCTCCCTTTAAGCACTTCAAACACATCAATGCATTCAAGCGCAGGCCCCACCCCTCTTCCTATGGGCTCTGACCCATCTGTTATAAGCGCCTCTATCTTCATATTAAGCATTTTTCCCACTCTTATGAAATGCTTTGCCAACTCTTGCCCTTTTTCCACATAAGGCACCTTTACCCCTCTTCCTACAGGAATGTCTATTATAACATATTGCGCCCCCACGCTTTTTTTCTTTGCAAGTATGCTTGCCAAAAGCAGCCCTTGCGGGTCTAAGGAAAGCGGCCTTCTTATGCGGATCAGTTTATCATCTACTGGTGCTAAATTCATTCCTCCTCCCCATGCTATCGCGCCGTTGCATTTCAACACAATTTTTCTCAACTCTTCTATGCTAAATGTAACATTGCACAACACCTCCATGGTATCTGCGGTCCCTGCTGCTGAAGTGATGGAGCGCGAAGAGGTTTTAGGTATGTAAAGCCCTGCTGCTGCTATTATGGGCACAATTATCATAGTGGTTCTATTCCCGGCCACCCCTCCTATACTGTGTTTATCCAATATTTTCTTTTTGCCCGGCAGTTCTAACACCTCTCCTGATTCCACGGTGGCTTCTGTTAAGGCAATTATTTCTTCATCTGAGAAGCCGTTAATATAGGCAGCGGTTATCCATGCCGCAGTTTCAATTTCGCTTAACCTATCTCTCATCACATCGCTTACTATCTCCTTTATCTCCTCTTTATTAAGCACCCCTTTATCTAGCTTCTTCTTTATATATGCAATGGAGGCAGGGCGGTCCATGTGCACTATTTCCACAACATCTCCTTCTTTGAGATGTTTTGCTTTTGCCAAATCTCTAAATATTCCAACCTCTCCGGGCTTTATCAATTTGCTGCTAACATCCACAATCACAACATGTGTGTGCCCCCTATGCTTCAGCCCTGCTCTATAACCTGCATATATATCATGCTCTTTTGCTTCCTCTTCATTTAGCAGTATTATCTTCTTTCCCGTATATATATCCACTATTCTTACCTTTGCCTCATACTTTTTATACCTCCAAACATCCACCTTTTTCATCACCTTTTCTTGATACATTACACCACCTCTTTTATGAGTTGAGGAGGGACTATTCCTTTTTCTGTTATATAAGCGGTCACATATTTGGCTGGCACATATTCAAAAGCAGGATTGATTATTTTCACCCCCCGCGGCGCCTTTTCCCAAACTTCTCTTCCTTCCCTCTCCTCTATCTCCTCTCTCTTCCCTTCCTCCGTCTCTTTATTTACCTTTAATGTTTCGCTTGCTACATAGAGCGGCACATCGTAAAAAGAGGCAAGGCGCGCCAATGTCCCCGTCCCTATCTTATTAACAAACCCTCCTTCCACTGCTATAGAATCAGCGCCCACTATTGCCATATCTGCTTTTTTAAGCGCCTCTGCCATATACCCATCCACTGCCAGCGAAACATCCACCCCTGCTTCCCCCAACTCTTTTGCGGTGCGCCTCCCTTGATAAAGGGGCCTTGTTTCAAAGCAGATTACCTTGGGTTTTTTGTTTTTTGCCTTGATGATGACGCTTGTTGCGGTGGAAGAGTGGCAGTGTGTTATGATGAGCGCGTTTTTAGGAATGAGTGCTGCGCCATATACTGCTA
>JALWZW010000013.1:0-4303 GCA_026992595.1 Microcaldota archaeon
CGCAATCGCCTGCGCTATCATGCTTTTTCCGGTGCCAGGCGGGCCTACTAAAAGCAGATGCCTTCGCTGTTTAGGTATCAGTTTTGCTATCTCCACTGCCTCTTCCTGCCCTATTATCCTTTCAATAGGGTTTTTGGAGATGGGGATGTCAGCAGTGCTCTCAAATTTCATCATCCTTTTATTTTTCTAACTTATCTGTTTTAATTCTTTCCCTTCTATTTAGGTTTGTGCGCATCACCATCTGCCCTTCTTGTAAAAAGCCGGTGGAAGCAAAGGATTATCCTTGGGATTTTTTTATTTTAATGTATGGTCTCAATCCTGTTTTTAAGTGCAGTAGATGTGGCTATAGGGGACCTGTTATTGTTTTGGAAGGTGAAGAAAAGGCGGGAAAAGAAGAGGGTGAAAAGAAGAGGTAGTTTTTTATTTTTTTAGCGGTCTTATGGTTTGAGAGCAGGGTGTGGCTTTGAGAGGTGTGGTTGCATGAAAGCGGAGATTGAAAACATTGGGACAGTGGGTGATTTGTTGCGCGTGGAACTGTGGGAGGGAGAGGAGTTTTTTGCAGAGCCGGGCGCTCTTGTCAGCATGGATGAGGGGATTGAGGTAAAAAGCCTATTTGGTTATAAGAAGGAGAAGCCCAAGTGGTTTAAGCCCCTCTTTCGCCTTGCCCCTTCAAAAGATGCGCCTTATGCTAATTGGTTTGTTGCGCGGAAAGATGGTGTGGTTGAGTTGGCGCCTGAGGCGCCCAGCACTTTATTCAAATTAGATTTGAGGGGCGAGAAATGGATGTTTGCGGACGGCGCTTATTTCGCCCACGCTCCCGGCGTTGAAGTTTCCTTTGCGCTAAAAGGAGGGTTTAAAAGCATGTTGGCAGGCACCGGGACAGTGGGTTACGCTAGTGGCAACGGCCCTCTTTATCTATGCGCTGGATGGGGTTTGAAGGAAAGGGAATTGAGGGCAGGCGAGGTTTTTTATGTAGATAATAATTGTTTTGTGGCCGCGCCCTTTTCTATGAAGATGGAACCTGTGCTCTTAGGAAAAGACATCGCTACAAAATTTATGAGCGGAGAGGCATTTATCTTGCGCTTTGAAGGGCCTGGAAAAGTTTTCTACTCTTCCGCCTCTGTGAAATCTTTTGCTGATGCTTTGTGGCGTTATATTTCTAAGCGAATAGGGTCGTCAAGAAGCAGAGGAGGTAGTGGATTGAGGATTAGTTTTGGGGGGAGGAAGTAAAAGGAGCAAGCGTTAATCTTTTTTATTTAACCTTTAAACTTTTTTAGGGTTAATTTTAAAAACAATTGGTGGTGAGTGGTTTGAGCGATGAAATAAAGGTAAAAAAAGACCATCTCTATTTAGGGATAATTGCTATTCTAGCGGTGGCGCTTGCTTACACCTGGCTGGTTTATATTCCTTCCCTCTCCGCTTTGCCTGAGAGCAGCAATAAAGGTGAAAGTCCTCCCGCACCTTCTCCCGCTCCTTCCTCTGGAGAGGGAAAAGGGAGTGAAGGTAGCGAGGGCGTTTCTTTTGCTAAAATTAGAGAGGTTCCTTTGGGCACTTTGCCGCCTTTAGGAGAAGAAAGCGCACCCATAGCTTTAGTGGAATTTAGCGATTTCCAATGCCCCTTCTGCGCGCGGCTATTTAGCCAAACGCTGCCACAAATAAAAGAAAATTATGTGAAAAAAGGGAAGGCGCGCTTCTATTATAGAGACCTGCCTTTGCAAGCGATCCACCCTAATGCGTTGCCTGCTGCATATTCTGCAAGATGCGCTAATGAACAGGGCAAGTTTTGGGAAATGCATGACTTGTTGTTTGAGAGACAGGCGCTTTGGGCTGGCCAACCAGACCCAAAAGACACCTTTGTGAGTTATGCAGAGGAGTTGGGGTTGGATATAGAAGCATTCTCCCAATGCTATGACAATGCTAAATATCAAGAAGATATTACTAAAGATGTCAGCGATGCGGCTAAATTGGCGGTGCGCGGCACCCCTGCTGTCTTCATAATAATTCCTAAATCAGTGGCAAGCAAAGAAGAGGTGGTGCAGGCGCTTTCCTCTTTAGAGCCGGGCTTGGCTAGGAATGTTGCGCCTTTGGAGACAGATAGCGAGTGGATTATCTTTGTGTCAGGCGCTCTACCTTACAGCGCGTTTGAACCATTCCTGTCTTTAGCTTCCTAATTTTTCCTTGTGCGCGCCTTTTTTATTTTTTCCTTCTTTATAATATAATTAATGGATAAAAAGACATTGATAAAAATAGGCGTTCTTTTCTCGGTTTTGTTGTTTCTTGTACAACCTTTCTTTTTTGGAGGCAGGCCTCCTGTATTTTTAGGAGGGGAAAGCGGCGAGCCGATTACCGCTCCCATCTCCTTCTCTTCGCGTGTGGTGAGTTATGACCCTGTTATTTTGGTGGAAGGCAATGTTTCATTCTCAGATAATTATGTTGCGTCCTCTCAATTTTCGGGCAATGTTACTATAATACGCTTAACCGCAGATGCAGATATTAAAGCGCTTTATGCCCGCCTTAAAGAGGAAGGTTATAAACCTGTCCTTGTTGCAAATGTGCTGCTTCCAGAACAGGTGTCTCAAACCTTTGGTGTTAACCGCCTAAATGTCTCCACCACTCCTTTGAGAAGACAAGGAATTGTCTCGTTAAAATTCCCCACCCCTTATTATTTAGACACCTCAACTTCTCTTACTTTTTCTGCAATAGGTGTTTCTATAAATAACCGCTTGCACGGTGTTTCCAACCTTACTTTAAGCGCGCAGGAGGAAAGGCGCCCTGCCCTGCTTAAAGAACTGCTTTTGCTTGAGGCAGAGCACACTTTCAAAATCCCTTGGGAGAAGAGAAATGAGGTGGAGGTGCCTGAGGGCGCTGAATATGTGAGAAAGGATATGGTGAAATTTTTAGTACCTCTAAACGCTGAAACTCTTAAAAGAACTGCCTCTCTGCCTTACATCCGCTCTCTTTCCCCCGAGTTTGCGCTTGTGGACCCCAACTTTACCAACTCTTCCCAAGTGGTAAATGATTTTGGCGCTGTTTCTTTTCCCCCCTCTCTTTTGAAAATTTCTTCTGAAGAAGCACCTCCTCTCCCCTACCCTAAAACCTCTTCCTATCTCTACTCTCTCAAGGTTGTTGACCTTTCTACTGGAAAAGAGTTTGAAACAACCTATTTGTCTAATAAGCGCTTAGAGGCAAACCAAACCATTAACGCCACCTTTTTGGTGTCTCAAGGCGTTCCTTTAGAATTAGTTTCTATTGAGGAGAACCCCAACTAGTTGGGAGGTTCCGTCAACTTTAGATACTCCTATTACGCTTTCGGTCTCTGCGATCACATTATCGTTATGAGTTACTATTATGAATTGGCTTCCTTTCCCAAGGTTTTTTATAAGAGATGCAAAGTTTTTACTGTTCAATTTGTCAAGCGCCGCATCCACCTCGTCTAATATATAGAAGGGCGACGGTCTGTAAAGTTGAAGGGCAAATATGAACATGAGCGCTACCAATGTTTTTTCCCCACCTGAAAGCGATTCTAAACTCTCCTCTTTTCCGCCCCTTCTTATCTTTATGTAAAGCCCACTTTCAAAAGGCGTTCTTGGCTTATCTAAATAGAGGTAGCCCTCCCCTAAATTGGTGTTTTTAAAAAGTTGCTTAAAGTGAGTGTTAACTGCATCAAAACATGCAAAAAATGCCTCTTTTTTCCTCTCTTCTATCTCCCCTATCATGTTAAGGATTGCTTTTCTCTCTTCCTCTAAACTCTCTATTTTATCTTCTATTTCTTTTATTTCTCCTGCTCTTTTGTTATACATCTCTATGGCTGCTGTATTAACCTGCCCCAACGCTTCAATCTCCTCTTCGCATTTTTTAAGTTGCTCTTTAAGACCGCTCATCTCTCCCTCCATTTCCTCAAATTCTTTCAATGCCTCCTTTTCCCTTTCCAAATCCTCAAATTTTGTTTTGGCAACTGCCAAATTTACCTCATATTTGTTAATCTCTTTCTCCAGCGCTTCTACTTCTCTCTCCTTCTTCCTCCTCTCCCCCTCCTTCTTAGCTATCTCTTCCTCTATTGCCTTTAACTCCTCCATCTTCTTTTCAACCCTCTCTCCTTCTTCCTCCTCTCTTCGCTCTATCTCTTTTAATCTCTCCCTATCTTCCTCTAAACTCTCCAACCCCTCAACCCTCTCCCTGCTTAATCTTTCTTTTTCATTTGTTAGTTTGTTCAGCGTCTTTTCCAGCTCCCCCTCCACTGCTATAATCTTCTCCAATCTAATTTTTTCTTTATTAAGTTCCTCCACCTTTTCCCTATCACTTA
>JALWZW010000013.1:4313-7676 GCA_026992595.1 Microcaldota archaeon
TCACTTACCTTTTGTGTAAGCTTTTCCACCTCTGCCTTAAGCTGCTTTTTTTCCTCCTTTATGTTAGCCAATCTTTCTTCCAATTGCCTTTTTCTCCTCTCCTGCTCTTCTCTCTTTTTAATAGCGTTCTCCCCTATCTTTACCTCTGTTTCTAATTTTGCCCTTTCGCTTCTTAACTCCCCCTCTCTTTCTCTCAATCTGTACAGTTTTTCCATCAGTTCCTCTCTTTCCCTCTTCGTTTCTCCCAACTCCTCTTCTATTTTTTTCGCTTTTAAAAGCGGTACGCCGCCTGTTTTTCCACCGCTTATTATCCCTGAACGTTCAAACACTTCTCCATCCAGCGTAACAATCCTACATCTCTCCTTTATGCCTTTTGCCTCTTGAGCGCTTTTTACAAACAAGGTGTCTGCAAACACATAGCGAATGGCTTTCTCTACTTCGTGCGGGTAGTGTATTAAATCTATTATGCTTCTATGCTCTCCTATTTCTATGGGCTTTCTATCTTCTATTTTATCCAGCGGTATAAATGTGGCTCTTCCTGCCTTCTCTCTTTTTAACCTTTCAATCACCTTCAACGCTGTCTCTGCTTTATCTACAACCACATAGAAAAGGCGGTTTCCTGCAGCGCTTTCTACTGCAGTTGCAAATTCTGGCAGAAAATCTATAAGGTCTGCCACGCAGCCATAGACGCCTTTTATTTCCATCTCTTTAATGTATGCAAGCGTTTGGCTTATCTGCAGCCCGCTGCCCTTTACCTTGTATAAAGACGCCTGCTCTCTCAACTCCAACAATCTTCTATCTAACTCTCCTATCTTCTTATTTGCCTCCTTTACTTCATTAAATATTTCCTTCAATTCTTCCTCTACTGCTTCCAACCTCCTTTTTTTATCGCTTATATCTGGCATCTCTTCCATTGCTAGATGCTTTAACTCTGTTTTCAACTCCACTTCCTCTTTTTCCAGCTCCTGCACTCTTTTAGTCCTTTCTGCTATCTTTTTTTGCAGTTCTCTCTCATCGCCCAACTCCTTCTCCCTCTCCCCCACTCTTTTTTCCAACTCCTCTTTTTCCCGTCTCAACTCTTCCCTCCTTTTTATAACCTCTTTAAGTTCCTCCTCTACTGCTTCCAACTCTTTTATTTTTTCCTCTAACCGTTCCTCTTGCGCTTTAATAGATGCTTTCAACCGCTCCTTTGCCCTTATCAACTCTGCGCTCTTACTGTGCTGCAAACTTCTGCTTATCTCCGCCCTCCTTTTCTCTATCCCCTCTATTTCTTTTTCTATCCCTTCTATCTCTTTTAGGAGTTTTTCCTTTGCTTCTGCCCTTTCCTTCTTCTTTCTTTCCACCTCCTTAATCTCTTCCTCCACCCTCTTATACTCCCTCAAAATAATGGTGCCTTTAAGATTGTTGTGCTGGTTTTTGAGCGCTATATATTTTTCTGCCCTCTCCTTCTCTTCTTCTAATTCTGCTAAAAACGCTTTGCGCTCACCCATCACCACCTTTGCCTCTTTTATCCTCCCTTCCACAATTTCTAATTCTCTTAGCGCATCCTTTTTCTTACTTTCAAAGGAAGAGATACCTGCCACCGCGTCTATTATCCCTCTCCTTTCTTTGCCGCCCATGTGGATAATATGCGCCACCTCTCCCTGCGCAATAATGTTCCTTCCAGAGCCATCTATGTTGTGCTTGAGGAGAAGTTCTAGCACAGCGTTTCTGGTGGTTTTTTTGCCGTTAATGGTGTAGAGGATTTTTCCGTCCTCTCTTATAGCCCTCTTTATCTCATACCTTTTCCCATCCTCCCCTTTAAACATAATCGTTACTGATGCGGTTTTCGCCCCGCGGTGGATAAGTTGGTTGGTTCGCCTTACCCGCAGCGCCTTTAGCGAATTTTCGCCCAATGCGAACCTTATTGCATCGCACAGATTAGATTTACCGCTCCCGTTTGGGCCTGCAAAGCATATAAATGATTGGGGAAGTTCTACTTCTGCTCTTTTGAAGGATTTGAAATTTTTTAGAACCACTTTTTCTATCTGAAACATCCGTATTTTATTCTCTAAAACACCTTAAAAAATTTCCTAACCTTCAAAGGTTATTCCCTCTTTTTTTATTCGTTCCTGCACCGGTCTAAGCATTTTTATTAGTTCGTTAGCCACCGCATTTTTTAAGTCTAGCGGGTGTATCTCGCCTTTCAAATAAGCAGCATGCAAACTTTGATAATCTTCAAATTCCGCATCTCCTCCATATTTTTCTTCTCTCTCTATTTTTAAAGGTCTGTCTCTAAGTATCAGGTATTGCGCATATTTTAAAACAGGGTTTTCCTCTTTCGGCGGGCAAAATGCCCTCCTTATTTTGCTCTTAATCTCTTCTGGTGAATCTTCTATGAATATTGCGGTGTGTGGCTTGCTTTTACTCATCTTTGCTTCTGCCGGGTCCATGCGCTCCCACCCTTGCAAGGAAGGTAGGAGGCTGTGGTGCACTGCAACCACCTTTTTAAACTCCCTTGCCAGCATATGCACCTTTCTTTGGTCCATCCCCGCATGCGCTATTTGGATGTCCATAAAGAATATGTCTGCCGCCTGCATGGCTGGGTAGATTATGGTGGAGGCAGGATTGTTTTCCCCCTCCTTCCTACCCATTATCCTTATACATCTTAGCATCCTCTTTACAGTGGTCTCTTTACATATCTTCAGAACCTCTTTCCAATAATCATTATCATATATCTCACTTGCCAATATGTATTCTGCCTCTATGCCGAGCGCTTCAAACATTTTTTTAAAATAGTTTTTCGCTACTCGCCTTATTTTTTCCAGATCTCCGCCTAACTTTTCATTAACATAACTGTGATAATCTGCCAGAAAAATGGTGGTTTTTATGCCTGCCTTTTTAAAATCCTTTAATTTTAGGGCGGTGCAGAGCCCTGTTCCTATGTGCATTTTTCCTGAAATTTCAAAACCTATGTAATGGCGTGGGTGGGCGTAGTTTTCAAAAAGGGCGCGCAATTCCTCTTCGGTAATCACTTCCTCTGTGGGTGTTTTTTTCACCAATGCGATTTTTTCTTCAATATCCATAATATGCTATTTTTACTTAAATTTTAAATGCTGTTGCGCTTTGTTCAGCAACTCCATATATATCTTTTCTCCCTGTCCTTGACGCAAAAGCCAAATCTCTCAAACTGCACCACCGCGCCTTTGCCCTCTTCACTGGCAGCGCTTTCCGCTATACCCTTAATTATTTTGAGCGATTGCTCGTTAAACTCCCCTTCTTTTAAAAGGTCTTGCGGCACATACACCTCGCATTCCTCTCCTTCACACACCCACTGCACCTTCTTTGCCACCTTTTCCTTTCCCTCTACCACCGCCCCCACTC
>JALWZW010000014.1 GCA_026992595.1 Microcaldota archaeon
AAGTAATAATGTTGTTTTCAATAGACTTTTTAATTTTATTTTAATAATAGTAAACTATAGTTTACTATTTATTTTTATTCCTAGAATATGGGAAAAGTATACTAATGCACAATCAAAATATAATAAGGATAATGAGTCAGACGATAATGACAAACCCATCCTTTCACCCCAAAGCAAACCTACGCTAAAATAACCCATGTCAATAAACCCAAGACTCATAGTAAAAACCCAAACCACCACTTCGACAAGCTCAGTGACCGTGAGCTATCAACACAACGCTCTCAACCAAAGAGTAGCCAAGTTGGTGGATAGTGTAGTAGTAGAAAAATACTTATGGAAAGACCTTACAACGCTACTTGCCGTCTACGATAAAGATGATAATCTCATACAGAGATTTGAATACGCAGATGGGCGTATGCCTGTAGCCATGACCGATGCAAGTGGTACAAAGCATTACCTCCACTACGACCAAGTAGAAAGCCTCAGAGCCATCAGTAGGGTGTTGTCCCCCGACAACACCACAAAGCTGGTAAAAGAGATAACTTATGACACCTACGGAAATATACTAAACGATACCAATCCAACACTCAAAGTACCATTTGGGTTTGCTGGTGGGCTTTATGACTCTGATACTAAGCTGACTCGCTTTGGGTATCGTGACTATGATGCCTATACTGGTAAGTGGACGGCTAAAGACCCTATTGGGTTTGATGGTGGGGATTTGAATTTGTATGGGTATGTGCTTGGTGATCCAGTTAATTTTGTGGATCCGAGTGGAAAAATTGCTATTATAGATGATGTACTTATTATTGGAATAGCTTTTCTTGGTGCATGGGCAATACATGAATCAATTCCTCATATGCAAAATTTAGTAAATAATGCTAGTCATTTACCTGATTGGCTAAATGACCAATTAGATGATTGGACAAAAACACCTAGAGAAAGACAAAGAGAATAGGAAAAAAGAAAACGAAGAGAAAATGAAGGATGCCTTAGACCAGATCAAAAAAATAGCAGATATTTTAGGGGTAAAATTAGAAATCGTTCACTTCAAAAAGGATTTTGACGCTGATGAAAGAATAGAGAAAATAAAGAAGATACTAGAAAGAGAGGGTAAGTTCGTAATAAACATCACAGGAGGACCGAAATTTGACTCATTTATACTCTACATCATTTCCCTCCTCTACCCCCAAAAAATACTGGATATCGTATATGTAAGGGAAGACATAGGGGAGTTGGTCATACTACCAAAAATAGTCCTCTCCATAAACCTCACAGAGTTTGAAAAACAACTCCTCTTAGAAATAAAGAAAGAAAAACAGCCCGACCCCAAGAAACTTGCGGCAAAAATGAAAAGACCACTCCCTCAGATACTAAGATATCTAAAAAAACTAGAAGCAAAGGGCCTAATAGAACGAGAAAAACACCGCAACAAACTCATCAAAATCAAAGCCCCGCTGTTTGTGTAACTAACACCCTGTTAGTTACTAACACCCCGTTAGTTATTTAAACGCTGTTGGAGATAAAAAAACATGTATTTCGACCCTGCGCCCAAAGAGAAAAAAGAGGATCTGTTTAACTTTGAAGAAGAATATTTAGCCCTAAAGAGAGCATTCAAAAGATACAACCTCATCGCAATAAAAGGATTGAGAAGGACAGGGAAAACAAGTTTGATGAGAGTGGTTTTTAACGAAATAGAAAAACCTAAATGCTTTATAGATAGCCGTGAATTGGCACCCTACACACCGCACCAAACATACCTATACATTCTAAAAAAAATAGAAGAATCAACAACCTCTATCTTTGAAAAAATCCTAGGAAGAATAACAGAAATAGAAGTAGGCATCACATTAAAAATAGAAAGAGAGATGCTGGCAAAAGTGTTAGAAAACATAAATAAAAAAAGCGAATTTTACCTCTTTATAGATGAAGTTCAACTACTTAAAAGGGCAAGATTGGATGAATTTTTAGCGTATATAGTGGACAGATATAAAAACATAAAAATCGTTATTTCTGGTTCTGAGATAGGATTATTAGACGAATTTTTAGGGGAAGAGGCCGCTTCCCCTCTTTTCGGAAGAGCAAAAAAGATAATAGATATCAAACGCCTCACACCCCCTCAATCAAAACAATTCCTGCAAAAAGGATTTGAACAGGCAGGGATAAAAATAAGCAAAGAGGAAATCGCACAAGCGGTAAATGAATTAGACGGCATAATCGGATGGCTTACATTATATGGATTTTACAGAATAGAAGAAAGAGAGGCGCTTGAAAAAGTTAAGGAAAACGCTTCAGAGATGGTAAAAAAAGAGATAGAAGCATTCCTTAAGAACCGCGCGCAGGCAAAAAATCGCTACATTGCGATTTTAGAAGCGCTTTCCCAGGGAGCAAAAAGTTGGAAAGAGATAAAAACCTACCTTACCATAAAAGAGGGCAAACGCATACCAGACATCCGCTTAGCCACATACCTAAAAACGCTCCGCAATTATGGATTTATAGAAAAGAAAGGCGGATACCGCCTTACAGACCCGCTTATAAAAGAGGCGCTGAGATAGGTTTTCCATGAGGGTCTTTAGAAGGCCTTCCCAACCGCTCATAAATCCTATAAACCACATCTAAGCTTATATGATGCTCCAACCTGCATGCCTCTTCATGAATACGCTCCTTCTCCACCCCTAAAGAAGCCAACCATGCTTCCAACACCCGGTGCTTAAACACCACCCGCTTAGCAACCTCTAAACCTTTTTCAGTAAGTTTAGCCCTGCCGTAATTAAGCTTTTCAACATAACCGCTAGAAGAGAGTTTTTTTAGCAGCAAAGATGCAGTGGGCTTGGAAATGGCTAACGCACGCGCCAAGTCCACCACACGCACCCCCTCCCCTTTGTCAAATTTCATAATATATTTACAAAAATCCTCAACAGTGCGTTCTTTCATCACAATATATTCCCATTTCAGATTTAAAAAAATAGCCCCGACCGGATTCGAACCGGTGTCACAGGATCCAAAGTCCTGCATCCTGGACCGCTAGACGACGGGGCTTTAATACTGCCTAGAAAGATAAACATAAACGCCCGCGCTTTTTCCACATACAATACATGTACCATCAGGTTTTTTATCCTTTAGCACCGTGCCCCTGACATGCAGATGATATTTCTCTTTTAAAAACTCTGCACACTCCTTGCCCTCTAAAGTATCGCTGCAGAAGGGCACCTTCACAAAACCATCAAAACGAAGCTGATCTAAAGAGGTTGCAGAAAATAAGCGGGAGGCAAACCATTCCTGAGCCCTCTTTTTTAAACGCTGGTCTAATGCTTCTCCCTCCCTTCTAACAACCTCTTCCAAGCTCTCTAAAGAATGAGAACTCTTTTCACCGCTGTCCCTTCTTACCAACACAAAAGAGTTTGCCGCTACATCTCTCGGCCCTATCTCAATACGCAAAGGCACCCCTTTCAACTCCCAATAATTAAACTTATAGCCAGGCGTTCTCTCGCTTTTATCCACACACACCCTCCACCCTTTCAACCTCTCCGCAACCTCATCACATCTCCTTAACACCGCCTCTTTGCTCTCCTCCTTAAAAATAGGGACTATAACAACCTGCAAGGGCGCTAAAGAGAAAGGCAAAATAAGCCCTTTATTATCTCCATGCACTGCTATAAGGGCGGCATAGATGCGGGAGATGCCAGGCCCATAGCAGGTCTGCCACACAAACCTCTCCTTTCCGTCCTCATCCATAAATTTAACATCAAAGGCACGCGAAAAGTTTTGGCCCAACAGGTGGGTGGAAGGCAGCTGAAGGGCGCGGCCGTCAGGCATAAGGGTGTCTGCGGTGTAAGTATTAACCGCACCTGCAAACTTATCCCATTGAGGGCGCTTAAAGAAGATAAAAGGAATGCCAAAAATATCCCCAACCACCTTTTGCGTAATCTCCATATCCTCCAAAACCTGCCTTTCTGCCTCCTCTTTGCTCGCAAAACAGTTGTGCGCCTCCAACCAATAAAACTCCCGCGTCCTTATAAAGGGCTTGGTAGCTTTTGTCTCATACCTCCACACCTGCGCGCGCTGGTAAATCTTCAAAGGAAGGTCCTTTTTTCCTTTTATCCATAAATTATACATGCTATAAATAGCTGTTTCGCTGGTAGGCCTTAGCGCATATCTTTCCTTAAGTTGATGTTGGCCCGCTTCAGTTACCCAAAAACATTCAGGCACAAAGCCCTCAACATGTTCGCTCTCCTTAGTCAAATAATGCTCCGGAATTAGAGAAGGAAAAATGGCCGGCTTATGCCCATACTCTTCCAACATGCGCTCATAAAAGGAGAACATCAAATTTATGGTCTTAACCGCCCACGGCCTAATAACCACAAACCCTTTTATCCCATACCTCAAATCGCACAGGTCTGCCTCTTTAATAATCTCATTATACCATTCAGAAAAATTCTCCTCTTTAGAGATATTCATAGAAACTGCGCCTCCAAAGCAGCCAATCTGCCTAAAATCCAGGCTACCACAAAGGTGAGGAATACGCTGATGGTAAAGAGCGCCAACCCGCTAATAAGCGCAACCGCCACATTCCCTTTATTCAACTCTTTCAACTCATCTATATCTGGAGTTAAGTAGTTAATAAGGTTAAATGAAAAGAACAGCACACCGGCAGATAGGAAAAGGGAGAGTACAAAATTCAAGAAGGTTACCACAATAATCACAAGGTCTACCCCGGGCGCAAGAGAGGCCAAAAAGTCAAGAAGGGCGAAATGGTTGAGGAGCACAAAGGAAAGCATCACAAAAGCATAAAAAATCCCTACTGCCAAATTCCCCTTCTTGAGCAACTCCCATTCTTCAATATTAGGAGTGAGCGCATCAAAAATCCTCAACCCTAAATAAGCAGTATAAGCGCTGAGCACCAAACCGAAGAACAGCCGCAGCGCCGAAAATATGGCTAAATCAACAGGATCCAAAGGAAAATCATCCATCATGAGAAACTTTAATAAAAAAATGAATAAATAACTTTTTGTGGCAGGAAGAGATTACGAGGGATTTAAAGAGCGCTGCAAAGAGGCGCAACGAGAAGCATTTTCTTTCAAAAACCCGCTTCTGGTGCATCATTATGACGCAGACGGCATCTCTGCGGCCGCTATTGTGGTTAAAGCGTTCTTGCAGAAAAATAGGAAGATAAGAAGGGTATGGATAAGGACGCTGGATGATGAATTTTTTGAAAAGTACGCAAAAGAGAATGAGATAATATTCGCAGATTTAGGAAGCGGGAATAGGAGGGTGAATGAATTGAAAGATGTGGTTATATTGGACCACCACCAGCCCCTGCCTGAAATAGAAAAGATGCAGGCAAACCCTTTGCTATTTGGAATAGACGGAGGGGAGGAGATAAGCGCTGCAGGCGTTGCTTACAGCGTCTTTAAGCAGATGCCTGAATTGGCGGTAGTGGGCGCGGTAGGGGATGTGCAGACCCCTTTAAAAGGGCTGAATAGAATGATTGTGGAAGAAGGGGAGAAAGAAGGAAAGATAAAAAGAGAGTATGACCTCATATTCTATGGAAGATATTCACGCCCTCTTAAAACCTATATATGCTATGCCCAGCCCCCTATTCCCGGCGTAAGTTGGAATGAAGAGGAAACCGCCAAATTTCTGGAGAAAGTGGGGATAGATAAAAACAAAAAATACACGCAATTGGACAAAGAAGAGAAGAAGCGGCTGATAGAAGCGATAATAAGCATATTTATAGAAAACAACCTTACCCCTGAGATATTTGGAGAAAGTTACATATTCCCACAAAACCCCCAAGATGAGAGATATGAGGCGCATGAATTTGCCACCCTGCTAAATTCTTGCGGAAGGCATAACCGCGCAGATTTAGGGGTTGAGATATGTTTAGGGAGGAAGATAGAGGAGGGGCGCAAACTTCTTGAATTCCACCGCAGAGAGATAAAAAATGCGCTGCGCTTTGCATGGAACAAACTGCAAGATTTTGGCGCATTCTATTTTTTAGACGGGAGAGGAAAAATAGAAGATAGTATTATAGGCATAGTGTGCGGCATGATGATGAGGGAAAAGCCCATAATAGGGATTGCAAACAAAGGGGAGGAATTAAAAGTATCTATGAGGACGGACGGAAGCATTAATGCAGGTAAGGTCCTTCAAAAAACGATGGAAAGAATAGGAGGGGTGGGGGGAGGGCATAAAGCAGCAGGCGGGGCGACCCTTCCTAAAGGAAAGCTCGCAGAATTCTTAGAAGTGTGCGGCGAATATATTAAGCAAGAGAGAGATTCTCAAACAATACATCATTGAGCACTTTAACCGCCTTGCGCGGCTTATCAACACACACCGCCACAATCCTTTCCTCTCCTTCCTCAGCCAACACTTCTGCCTCCTTTAAAGCAACCTTTTCACTTTCCAACATCGCAGCCACACGCTCCACATCACCTTTCACTTTAACCACAATGCTGTCAGGGCGGGCAAGTTTAAAGCCGCTTTTTGCCAATATATCGCTTGCCTTATTCACATCCCTAACTTCCATACTAATAACCGCCTTTCCGCCTACCACATCGGCATAAAGGCCTTCTATATTTATGCCTGCTTTTCCCAATATGTAAGAGATGTCGGCAAGCAGGCCAACCCGATCATCCGCTACCACAGTCACAGATTTCAACTCTATCACCTACTAATGGTTTTTTATATACAATTATTTTTCCCGATTAATATTTATTCCTTTTTATCAAAAATAAACCTAAAACAACCTAAAAACACAAAATTTCCAACAAAAAGAGGGATTTTATGAAAATATTATTAAAAGCGCACTTCATTGAAGAAGCGAAGGGAAAAATTGCGAAGTGCGGGGAGTGGGTGGAAGAGGAAGGAGAGGCAGAAGCGCTTATAGTAAGAGGAAGTACAAAAGTGGATAGAGCGCTTTTAGAGAGGATGAAAAAGCTTAAATTGGTTATAAGAGCAGGGGTGGGGATGGAGAATATAGCAAGGGAAGAATGCGAAAAAAGAGGGATAGCGGTTTATAACACCCCAACCGCTTCATCCAACGCAGTGGCAGAACTCACATTAGCGCTTCTCTTTAACCTTACAAGAAAAATATACAAAGCGCACTGCGGGATGAAAGAGGGGAAGTGGCTCAAAAACCAATTGCTTGGCGAGGAGATAGAGGGGAAAACGCTAGGAATAGTGGGGTATGGAAGGATTGGAAGCAGGGTGGGGCAGAAGGCGAAGGCGCTTGGTATGAAGGTGATTGCGCACACGCGCACCCCTAAAGAGGGTGTGGAATGCGTAAGTTTAGAACGCCTTCTTGAAGAAAGCGATATTGTTTCCATCCATCTTCCGCTTACTGAAGAAACAAGAGGAATGATAGGGAGAAGCGCTTTTGAAAAGATGAAAAAGGGCGCTTATTTAATAAATACGGCGCGAGGCGCAATAGTGGATGAAGAAGCGCTTTATCAAGCATGTAAAGAAAAATTAGGCGGCGCGGCGCTGGATGTATATTCAGAAGAGCCATACAGCGGAAAGTTGAGAGAGTTGGACAATGTGCTGCTCTCTTGCCATTTGGGAGGATATACGCGCGAGGCACAGTTAAGAATGGCTGAAAAAATATGTGAAATAATTGAGAATTTTGAGAAGAAAGAAGGCAAGGGAGAAATTAAAAGGATTAAATGAATTAAAT
>JALWZW010000015.1 GCA_026992595.1 Microcaldota archaeon
AGGTATGATGTGGAGAATATAAGAAGGGTGCTCTTTGCGCGGGAGAAAGGCGAGGAATTTGCGCCTTTATTCTTTGCAAATCTTTCTGAAAAGGGGTTAGAGCGGCTTTTGAAAAAGGGGGAGAAAGCGCTTCCTGACTGGTTTTTGCCTCTTTGCGGCTGTAAAAATGTTAAAGAGGCGGAATTAAAAAGGTACGAAATCTCTAAAAGGGCGCTGAGAGGAAAAGGGGTGGATAGGGTTATAAAAGTTATAGAGATGGAGGCAGACGCGCGCAACGCTTCTATTGCGATGCGCGGCGGCTCTGCTTTTTACAGCGGCGGAAGAATGCGCAAGGAGGTTTTAAAGCGCATTCAGGAGAGGGCAAAGGAAGGGCGCTATGAGGAGGTTTGCAGGTTGTTAAGGCCCTATTTTGGCGAGGTGAGCGGAAGCGATGCAGTAACTGTGGAGATTGCAATGGAGCGTAGGATAAACGCAGAAAGAAAGCATGCCTTTTACCGCTCCATCCTTTCATTCGGCGCTTTGTTAGGTTTTCTTATGCTCAAGGAGCAGGAAGTGGAGAATTTGAGGAAGATTGCGCTTTCTAAGCGCTATGGCCTTGAAGAGAAGGCAGTGGAGGAGGTGTTGGTGTTATGAAGGCGCGAGTGGTGGTTTTAGGTGATGAGCCGCTTGTTACAGGCATGCGTCTTGCAGGCATGGAGCATTGCTACTTGGCAAAAGAGGAGGACTACGAGGAAAAACTTTCCAATCTCCTGAAAGAAAAAGATGTTGCGGTTATTATCACCAATCAAAGTTTTTTTTCCAACATCAGTTGGAGGGCCAAGCGCTTGGTTGATTCTCTCGCTTATCCTGTGGTTGTCCCCCTTCCTGATATTGGTATGGAAGGGGTGGAGGAAGAGGAGTTGAAAAAGCTCATTAAGAGAGCGTTAGGGTTTGAATTGTCAGGGTGATGTTATGAAGGGCAAGATTGAAAGGATTAGCGGGCCTGTTGTGGAGGCAAATTTAAAAGGCGCAAAACTTTACGATGTGGTTAAGGTAGGCAAGGATGGGCTGTTGGGCGAGATTATTAAGATAGTGGGCGAAAAGGCGGTTATTCAGGTTTATGAAGATACTTCCGGCATCTCTCCCGGCGAGCCGGTGGAAAGCACCGGCATGCCCCTTTCTGTAGAATTGGGTCCTGGTTTGCTTACAGGTATTTATGATGGAGTGCAAAGGCCGCTTAAGGTTATAGAGGAAAAATCAGGGAGCGTTTTTATTAAGCGAGGGATTGAGGCGCATGCTGTGGATAGGAAGAAGAAATGGGAGTTTAAGCCCAAGGTTAAAAAGGGACAAAAGGTGGCGGTGGGCGATGTTTTAGGTGTGGTTCAGGAGACCCCTCTTATTGAACACCGCATCCTCTCCCCTATAGAGGGCAAGGTGGAGAGCATTGAGGAAGGGAAGTTTAGGGTGGAAGATGAAATTTGCGTTATCTCTTCTGGCAAAAAGAAAACGCGCCTTACCATGCTCCAAAAATGGTTTGTGAGGAAGCCGCGGCCTGTTAAGGAAAAATTGCCCCCCTTTATTCCTTTAATAACAGGGTTAAGGGTGGTGGATACCTTTTTCCCTATTGCTAAGGGCGGGACTGCTGCCATTCCCGGCCCCTTTGGTTCTGGCAAAACTGTTACCCAGCAATCGCTTGCTAAGTACTCTGATACTCAAATAGTGGTTTATATTGGTTGCGGGGAGAGAGGCAATGAGATGACCGAAGTGCTGAAAGAGTTCCCTCATTTAGAGGATCCTAATAGCGGCAGGCCTTTAATGGAACGCACCATTCTTATTGCAAACACCTCAAACATGCCGGTAGCAGCGCGTGAAGCATCTATCTACACAGGCATTACTATTGCAGAATACTTTAGGGATATGGGGTATGATGTTGCGCTTATGGCTGATTCTACCTCGCGATGGGCAGAAGCGATGCGTGAGATCGGCGGCAGGTTGGAAGAGATGCCTGGTGAGGAGGGCTATCCTGCTTATTTGGCAAGGCGGCTTGCTGAGTTTTATGAGCGCGCAGGAAGGGTGAGGTGCTTAGGGAGCAAAGAGCGCTTTGGTTCTATTACCATTATAGGCGCTGTTTCCCCGCCTGGTGGTGATATTTCCGAGCCGGTTTCTCAAAACACCCTGCGTGTAACCAAGGTTTTCCTTGCTTTAGATTCTTCCCTTGCTTACAGAAGGCACTTCCCTGCCATAAATTGGCTCAGGAGTTATTCGCTTTATGGGGATGAGTTGGCTAATTATTTTGAGAAAGAGGTGGGGGGTGAATTCCCCCATTTAGCAAAGGAGGCGATGGAGATTTTGCAGAAGGAGGCGGAGTTGCAGGAAGTGGTGCAGTTGGTGGGGCCTGACGCTCTTCCTGAAAAAGAACAGGCGGTGCTTTTAGTGGCGCGTATGCTGAGAGAGGACTATCTCCAGCAAAACGCTTTTAGCGAAGTGGATGCGCGCTGTCCTTTGAAAAAGCAGTATCTTATGCTTAAGGCGATTTTGAAATTCTACCACAACACTATGAATGCGCTGGAAAAGGGCGCGCAACTTAAAAGGATAAGGGAATTGCCGGTGCGTGCTGAAATAGGGCGCATGAAAGAGGAAAGGGATTTGAAGCAGTTGGAGGCCCTTCATAAAAGAATAGATGAAAGTTTTGGGGGTGTTTTTGAATGATGAAAGAGTATAAAACTGTTTCTCAGATTGCAGGTCCTTTGGTGTTTGTGGAGCGCGTTAGCGGAGTGAGTTATGGAGAGATTGTAGAGGTTTTGTTGGAGAGCGGTGAGAAGAAGAAAGGGCAGGTGCTTGATGTTTCTAAAGAGCGCGCGGTGGTGCAGGTTTTCGGGGGCACGGAAGGTATTTCTACTGCCTCTTCTGTGCGGTTTTTGGGCGAGACATTGCGCATCGGCCTTTCTTCCAACATGCTGGGCCGCGTTTTCAACGGCTTGGGCGAGCCGCGCGACGGCGGGCCTAAAATTGTGCCTGAGGAAAAGGTTGAAATCACCGGCCTGCCTATAAACCCTTACTCTCGTGAATCCCCTAACGAATTTATACAAACTGGTATCTCCACCATTGACTGCATGAACACGCTTGTAAGAGGGCAGAAACTGCCCCTCTTTTCAGGTGCTGGCCTGCCCCATAACCAGTTGGCTGTCCAAATAGCAAGGCAGGCAAAGGTTAGAAGGAGTGGGGAGCGCTTTGCAGTGGTGTTTGCGGCAGTAGGTATCACCCACGAGGAAGCATCTTTCTTTATGCGCGATTTTGAGAAAACAGGCGCCTTGGAGAATGCGGTGCTTTTCCTCAATCTTGCGGACGACCCCTCTGTTGAGCGTTTAATTACGCCAAGATTGGCGCTCACCACAGCAGAATATTTGGCCTACTCTCAAGACATGCATGTGTTGGTTATTATTACCGATATGACCAATTATTGTGAGGCGCTTAGAGAGATCTCTTCCGCCCGCCAGGAGGTGCCGGGAAGGAGAGGGTATCCTGGCTACATGTATACCGACCTCTCCACCATTTATGAAAGGGCCGGCAGGGTGAAAGGTTCTAAGGGTTCTGTTACGCAGATTCCTATCCTTACCATGCCGGGAGATGACAAAACCCACCCTATACCTGACTTGACAGGTTATATTACTGAAGGCCAGATTATGCTGAGCAGAGACCTTCATAGAAAGAACATCTACCCGCCTGTTGATGTGCTGCCCTCTCTCTCGCGATTGATGAATTCAGGCATCGGGAAGGGCAAAACAAGAGAGGACCATAAAGGGGTGGCTGACCAGCTTTACGCTTCTTATGCCAACGGCCGCGATTTAAGGGCGTTAAGCGCGGTGGTAGGTGAAGAAGCGCTTACAGAGGTGGATAGGAAGTATTTGAGATTTGCAGATGAGTTTGAGCGCCGCTTTGTGAATCAAGGGCCTTATGAGGATAGGGACATAGAAACCACCCTTTCCTTAGCATGGGACCTGCTTTCCATGCTTCCTGAAGAGGAGTTGAAGAGAGTGAAGAAAGAGTATATGGCGAAGTATATGCGCGGAGGGAAAAAATGAATGTCCCGCCCACAAGGATGGAACTTCTTAAAACAAAGGAGCGCATAAAGTTGGCAAAAAAAGGCCATAAATTGCTTAAGCAAAAGAGGGACGCCCTCATTCTTGAATTTTTTAAACTGTTGAAAAAGGCAAAGGATTTGCGCGCCACCCTTAACAAAAAAATAAAAGAAGCATATAGGCAGTTGGTGTTTGCACGCCTTTACCATAGCGAATTTGAGGTTGAGCGCCTTGCCTCTTTAACCAAGCGCCCCATTTGGGCGGATGCAGAGGTTAGGAATGTGATGGGTGTTAAAATTCCTGAAATAAGTATACATATGGAAGATTTTAAGCGCTACCCTCCCCATCTTTCCAGCGCCAAGTTGGACGCTACCGTAAGCGCTTTTTCAGAGGTTTTGGAACTTTCTATTGAGTTGGCGCAGACCGAAACCGCTTTAAAGCGCTTAATAGGGGAGATTGAGAAGACAAAGAGGCGCGTGAATGCGTTAGAGTATATTATCCTTCCTTCTTTAGAACAGCAGAAAAAGGAGATTTCTTTGCGGTTAGATGAGATGGAGCGAGACGGCTTTGTTTCTTTGAAAACAATAAAGCGCAAGGTTGCTCAGGATTAGCTTTTTTCAATCTCTTTTAACCTTTCCTCTATCTCCTGCGGCACCGCTATTCTTTCGCTTATGGGCTTAAAATTGCTTAAGGAGGAAAACCCTTCTTTTTCAAATTCTTCTAATTTTTCTTTAAGATAGGGCGGAAGAGAGGTATAATAATCTAATTTTTCAAACTCAAAAAATCTGGTTTCTATGGACTGCTTCACCGGCTGGAGCGGCTTATTGGAAAGTGCTACAAAGCCCCACTCGCCGTCAAACGAGCTTATATAGGTGGTTGCAAGTTTCCCGTATTTGAAATATTTTTTTAACCGCGCAAACAGTTTAAGCGCGGTATAGTTTTCAGGGAAGGCATCTTCCGCATGCGTTGCAAATATGCCCTCTTCTGCTAAGGGCCTACTCATCTTTTTTATAGCGCTCTCTGTGTACAACTTCTCCCCAAAGCCGAAAGGATCCACTAAATCCATGAAAATCATATCAAATTTTTCTTCGGTCTCTTCCACATAGTTAAGCGCATCTTCTATCCTTACCTCCACTTTGGGATTATCAAAACTGTTGCGGTGAAGATGGCTAAAGTATTTTTTACTAACTTCTATAACCTCTTTATCTATATCTACCAGCACTATTTTTTTTATGGATGGGTATTTTAGCAGTTCTCTTAATATAAGCCCGTCCCCTCCTCCCAAAACAAGCGCCTTCTGCGGCTTGGGATGGAAGGCAAGGGGGAAATGGGCGGCCATTTCATGATATATAAATTCATCTTCTTCATAAAATTGAATAACCCCATCTAAAAATAGGGCAAGGCCGTTGCGCATTTGCGCTACATCTATCTGCTGATAGTCGCTTTTTTTAGAAAATAGGATTTTTTGAGGGGCAAGTATGCGGCAATAGTCGCGGTTAGATATTTCTAAGTACCCCTCTCTCAAAAACTTTCACCTCTGCATTTTTCGCTTCCATTATTTCCATAAATTTAGACATCGCCTTCTCTGCATCTCCTTCTTTTCCGCATGCAAATATATCAGCCGCAAAAAAGCCATATTCAGGCCAGGTATGGACTGAGAAGTGGGATTCTTGAAGGATGAGGATTGCAGAAACGCCGTGCGGCTCAAATCTGTGGGCTTCAGACGCTAATATATTTAACCTCCCCGCCTTTGCCGCCTCATTCATAGCGCCTATTAAGAAATCTAAATCATCAAGTTTTTCAAAAGAGGAATAGGCATCAGCAACCACTAATTTCCCCAGCGCCATATTCATCTGAGTGGCTGCCTTTTTATTTCTAAGAATTCGGGTCATAAAGGTTTATTTTTTTAGAAATCTTTTTAAATTACCCCCTCAAATTTGCTTTGTACTTTTTTGGGAAAAGCGGGAAAATTTTAATGGGAATGTATGGGAATGGTGGGAAAATTTACAAAACCCGCGCTTTCTTTAAATATAGCGCTGTTTTTGATAGTTTTATTTTCCCTCCCTCCTCGCTTAAAAGGCCCTTCTCTTTGAGCGCGGCGATTACTCTATAAGCAGAGGTTTTGCTTATCCCTTTTTTCATTAGTTGGACTGCAGCGCTCTCTTTTTTGAGCGGGTCCAAGCTTTGGAGCGCCTTTCTCTCCTTTTCACTAAGCCCAAGGGTCTGAACAAAATATTTTAAATCCTCTTTTATCGCTTCTATAACCTCTCTTTCCCCTATTTTTTCTTTCCCTTTTATGAGCGCGTTTAGCCCTGCCTCTTTCAGCGTCCTTATCGCTCTTCGCGGGTTTCCCTGCGCATAATCCACAATAATCTCCAAAGCGCCTTTTTCCACATACTCTAATCCAATCCTTCTTTTCACAATCTCTTCAATGAGTGAGGGGGAGAGCGGGTGGAGCATTATCATTTCGGCGAACACATTTTCCAGATTAAATGTCTCTTCTTTTGATTCTTTGGAGGCGCGGTATTCTCTGTAGATGGTGGCAGGTAATGTTATTATAAGGGTTGCTTTGTTTGAGAGAAAGGCGTCCTTTATGCTGTCTATTATAAGCAAAATCTCTTCCTTTTTTTCTTTATCTATCTCGTCTAAAATTATTATTGCATCGCCTACCTCTTCTAACAGTTCTTTAAGAAGTTGGGAAGCGCGGTATATCCTCTCTTCTCTTTCCACCTCTATGTTGGCGCCTAAAATATGGCTTATCCCCACTCCTTTCTTTTCCCTCACATTAAACGCTAACTTTTCAAATACGCGGAGCGCTTTTTTTGAGGCGCTTGGGTTCTTTTCCCTAAAAAAGTTGTAGATTCCCTCTGCAATGTCTCCTATTATGGAAATTTTGCTTTCGCGGTTTATAATTTTTATAACTATTTTTTCCTTTCCGCTAAAATGGGTGATGTTGAGGAGGGAAGTTTTGCCGCTCCCTCGCTCCCCGCACACCCCGATTATTTCTCCTTCGTGGATGTATGCGGCGTACTGCAACTTTGTAATCTCCAACTCTCTATCCACGAACTCTTCCTTTGCAGTAATAGGCGCATCTTTTATGCTTTTAAGCGCATCTTTGAGCATATTTTTTATAAGGCGGCCTTTCTTTATATATTTTTTGGAAAAGCGGGAAAAACTTTATGGGAATGTGCGGGAAATATGGAAAAGCGAAAGAGAATTGTGGGTATTAAGGGAAATTAAAGGGTGAAGATTGGGGTTGGGAAAGGTTGAAAAGGTAAGGGGTGTGGACCGGGCGGGATTTTCACTTACGCTTTGAACCCACAGCCTCCTCCACGCCAAGGAGGCGATCTACCGTTGATCTACCGGCCCACACGCGAGCATTTAAGGCGGGATTTTAACTAGGCGATATGTAGGTTATGGAGTCCCCTCTTACTAAAACGGTGCCTATCCCTCTCTTCACTTCGCCATTCACAATTTGCTCTGCCTTCTCCAGCACAATGTTCATGTGCACATCGTAGGCAACCATCACCCCTCTTAATTCATACCCGCCTTTCATCCCTATTATTACGGTGTTGTTCAATGCATTATTTAGCAC
>JALWZW010000016.1 GCA_026992595.1 Microcaldota archaeon
GAATTTAACGCTTCCCTTTCCTCTGCTTTTGCTGTTCCCAGCGAATTGTTTTTAGGGTTGGAACTGTTGCTTGCGCTTTTGCTCTCTTACGGTGCGGTTAATGTGCTGGTAAACGCCTTTCTCCTTATGCGCTCTGAAGAAAGGAGAAACAAGTTGGAAGAGGTGCTCGCCGACTTTCTTACGCTGGTTGCTTCCAACATGAAGGCAGGGATGACTTTAGACCAGGCGATGTGGTACTCTGCAAAGCCAGAGTTCGGCATCCTTTCTAAGGAAATAAAATTTGTATTAAAGCAATCCTTTAGCGGGGTAACTTTGGAAGAAACGCTGGACAGGTTGGCAAACCGCTTTGATTCCCGCATTTTTAAGCGCACCATGCTTCTGCTGAAAGAGGCGGCTTCTTCTGGCGGCGAACTTACCAAAGTTTTAGAAACCACTTCAGAAGATGTGCGCAACATGAAAATTATGCAAAAAGAGATTTCTGCCTCTCTCACTGTCTATAAGATATTTGTGATATTTGCAGCGGTTGTAGGTACCCCTTTCCTTTTTGCGGTGGCTTCTAAACTGATTGAAGTGTTTGAAAGTATTGCTCCTGACCAACAGATTGCTCTGCCCACAGCAGGGCCCTTCGGCGCTCTTAGCTCTATAGCGCTTACCAAGCCCATAATTACCTCTCAGGATTTTATGCTTTTTAGCCTCCCCGCCCTTTTCATAACAGCCCTTATCTCTTCCTTTATGGTAAGCGTTATAAGCACCGGCACGCGGGGGCAGGGCTTAAAATACTTCCCGTTCATGCTTGCAGGTTCTTATGCGGTATACTTTATTATTATAAATATTGTGGAGTCATTCTTTTCATGGATAGGGTGATATTGTGAGAGGACAGGCAGTTATGGAGTATCTTATAACTTATGGGTTGGCGCTTTTCGTTATCTTAATAGTGCTTGCTATTCTGGTTGCTATTGTGTTGCCTTCCCTTCAACCGCCAGAGGTGTGTCAGTTTACCCAGCCGGGCTTTAGTTGCAGCAACAGGCCCCATGCTATTATTGCTGATTCCTCTAATAATGTGCGCGTGGTGTTTGCGTTGAGCAACGAGCAGGGGAGGGCGATAAAGGATGTTTCAGTGCTTTGCACTTCAGATCCTGCAGGCAATGTGGATACAAGCCATCCTGCCGGCTTCACGCCTATTTCGCCTTCGGTGATTGCATCAGGGCAGGAGGTTGAAGTGGAGGTGGACTGTAAAGACGGCTCAGGCCAGCCAGTGATCCTTTCGCCGGGAAGCAATTTTAGAGGTACTATAGCAATAAAATACAAATTTACAGATGACCTCAGCGGCGCTCCGGAAAGATTGGCTAAAGCCACCATCTCAGGAGCGGTACAGGCCGGCTAATTTCTTTTCTATTTTTTTATTTTGCTTTTTTTATTGCTGCACCCACCTATGGAGCGGGGGCAGGTTATTTACCATAATTCCAAAGGCAACTCCTTCTGCATCATCTAAGGGCGTTCTTAAAAGTTTAAAGGTGGTTATTGCTAACAGTTTTCCTTCTTTAGTAAAAATCCCGCCCCCGCTGTTGCCGGGGTTGACTGCCGCATCTGTTTGAAGAAGTTGGGCGCCGTTCCTTACCCTTATTCCAGAAACTATTCCTGTGGTGAAACTGTCTTCCATCCTTAGCGGCGAGCCAACCACCACAACAGGCACTCCAACCCTTGGCGTATATCTCGCTATCTCTGCAGGTTTCCCCACATAGCCGTCCACCTCCAATATTGCTAAATCTAAACCAGCGGGATGGAGGTAAATATTTCGCGTTATGAAAAATCGCCCTTCATTAAAAATTACAGGCCTCCCTTCTCCGCTTAGCGCCACATGCTTATTAGTAAGAATATAACTCCTTCCGTTTGCCACTTTTATAACCACTCCTGAGCCATACCCTCGCGTAGTCCTTACTAAAACGGTGCTGCTCTTTAATCTCTCCACCACGCTTTCCCTGATATAGCACATTTCTACTATGGGTGCCTGTGCTTTAAGCACATCTTGTTTTTTCATAGGGCTTAAAAATGCGGCCACTGCCACCATGGTGGCAGCCACCCCCTTTATTTTTTTCCATTTCATATTTCATAGCCTTTCCCAAATTATCACTTTGAGCAAATTGATATAAAGAAGCAAAAGCTATTGTCACTAAAGTTAATAGAAGCATTACTGTTCCTATAAGAG
>JALWZW010000017.1 GCA_026992595.1 Microcaldota archaeon
GAAGTGTGCGATGTGCTTGTGACACCGGTGCCAGATTCGCAAGTAAGGTTGATGGAACTTACCTATTTGCTTTCAACCCGCAGAGTCCCTTACACCCAAGTGGCAGAGGGTAACTTTTTAAGACGTTTAGACCGCGACCGCTAACTCTCTTTTTTTCTCCGCGCCCTTTCTCTCAAAACCACCTAATGCTTAAAATCTATACTAACCAACCTGCCAGTTTTTAATTCATAGACAGGCACAATGCCGGGCGTAGGGATATGCCCTTGCTTTATCTGAAACTCTGTTTGGTCCTGAAAAGTTCCTGAATTTACCACCAATGTTCCCCGGTAAAAATAATAACCATTTTTATGCACATGGCCCGCATGAAAGACATCTGGCGGCTCATCAATGGCCATATAATCCACTCTTTCAGGAATTATAGGGTTTGCACCCTCTCCATAAATAGGTGAAAGATGTCTGCGTTTAAGAAATTCCACCATCACTTTCTCCGGCTCGCTATAAGAAAGGCCTGGAATGTTGGCAATCATAGAATCCATAGAGGTGCCATGATAGATGAGGTGATTTATCCCCTCCACGCTAAACCTAGAGGGATTTCCTACCCTTACCGCATCCCCTTCAAAAAACTCCTTACCTAAAGCGGGCTGGGGCTCCCCTCTCCGCACCGCATCATGGTTGCCTGGGCATACAATAACCTCTATATAATCAGGAATTTCTTCCAAAAATTTATCTAAAAGCTTATATTGCCCAAAGATATCTTTTATTGCCAATTCCTTCTCCTGGCCCGGATAAACACCCACCCCATCCACAACATCGCCAGCAATAGCTATATATTTAACCTTGCCTGCCAGTTCCTTTGCTTCTGAACGGCCATGAAGCCATTCCACAAAAGCGCTTAAACACTCTTCCAAAAAATACCTGCTCCCAAAATGAATATCCGAGATATAAGCAATGGCCAAATCCCTTTCTGCAAACTTTCGCTCCCTTACCACCGGCAGGTCAGGCCAATCAAAATCATCCACAATCATAAACGCTTCCAGCATCTTACCGCTTACATAAAGTACCTCGTCCCTTATTATCTTCCTCCCTTTTTCCATCAATTGCTCTTTTTGAGCGGAGATAATTGCATTTACAGTGCCTGTTAAATCCTCCAATTGGACAAGAAGGTTTCCTTTCTTGGTCTCTCTAATGTCGCGCACCATCCCTACAACTGCGCATTTTTCCCCAACGCGCGTTTTAGCATAAGAGATTTCCACAAAGCTCTTTCCGCCTCTTCTAAAAATTTGAGCAATGCGCTCATAGCGATTTCTAAAAAGCGCTACAAAATCTTCCACCCTGCCCTTAGTACGAGAAGCACCTGTAACATCGCGTTTATGGTCCACCACAATATCTGCATCATATTCTTTTGCGATAGGATTGAAATAAGAAGGGCGGTTAACAATCACTTCTGTCCTCATTTTTGTTCCTCTAAAGCGCTCATTATAGACCAGATTTGGGTGCGTGCATGGGGAGGCATATTTATATCTTCCATTACGCTTTCAATTAAATAAATAGCAGCGCCCACCTTTACAGAAAGCTCCTCATCTCCTTCCAAACGCGCCTTTGCATCAGAAAGCGCCTTTCTTATATTTTTAGGAATGGTAGGGTCATTAACTAATGCGTCTAACATTGCGATAATGTCTGTCAATTCCATAACACCACCCAAACACTAAATAAAAGAAAGATTATTTAATGGTAAAGTGCAGAATGTTTAATAAATTCTTTCGCACGGCTTAAAAGAAAGCCCAAACATTCGCTTCTGCTTCCCTGCACAGCGTTCCATTCCTCTACCAGCGATTTATAGGCGCGAAGTTCACGCTCCAAAGCATCAGTAAGAGAAGGGGGCGGCGGAGAGAATCTAAAAATAACGCGCGAGAGAGTAGGGCAGGAGGTTTTTGAAATACTGCCATCTATACGATGGGGATAGAGGCGGCAGGAAAGAGGAGCATCTTTGTAGATAGAGCAAAAAGTGCCTTTTAAAAAAAGCAAGGATGGGAACGAAAACCTAGCACCCCTTCTCCCTCAGAAAAAAGCAGGATAAGTTCTTCGTCATAAGTTAAAAAAGAGGGGCTGTGAAACTCAACAAACTTTTCTGGAGGCAAACCGCTTGCCTTTTCTGCCCTTAAAACATCAAAGATGGTAACCGTTATCTTAAAGTTTTTGCAGCAACGCCCGTCACAAAGCGCACAGCCGTTCACCCTATCATCTCCTTCAACTCCTTAGGGTCAACCCTTAAACGATATTTGGAGATTATTTTCTTAAAATCGCGCCCTTCTCTCTCAACCAACCGCTTCAATTCACTGCCCTTTATGCGCTCCACACCCAAACGCTCCACCGCCTCCTTAACGCTAAGCCCATGCTTGGCAGCAAAAGCAAGAATGTCAGGAAAGGCAGATTTTACAATCTTTTCCTCTGCATATAAGGAGAGAAGTTCTTTAACCAAGCTTTCATCCACCATCACCCCTTCTCTCCTCAAAGCCACCAGCGTATTTTCAAGCAAAGAGGCCACCAATTTAGGCGGGTAGTGTTGGGAAAGGCGGAGGAAGAGGTGGAGGTGATGGGATTTAATTAGTTTTTTTGCAAATTCCTTTCCCACCTGTTGCTCTAATGTTTTTTCCAATTCTTGAGGGGTAAGGAGTTTGGTTAGGTGGGGGAGGAGAGGAGCAGTAGCAATAGGAGGAATGTCTGTTTCAGGATAGAGCCGCGCCCTGCCTGGCAAAGGCCTCATATAGGAAGTGCTCCCGTCAGCATTTGCTTTCCTCGTCTCTTTAGGCACAAAAAGCATGGAAGCGCGCCTTTTCACCTCTTCCAGCGCCTTCAACCCCTCCTCACCTGCCACCAACACAAAGCAGTTGCCCAAAGAAGCGCGTAGGGAGGCAATCTCTGAAGAAGAAAAGCCGTATTTTGCCAAATCCTCATCAGAATGTATGATGCCTCTCACTCCCATACTCTTAGCATAATCGCTCAACTCTGTTCCAAACCTCCTTCCCTCATAAAGCTCCTTCCCCAACAACCCTTCAAAACCCTTCATCTCTAAGCCAAAAACACACCTATTTTTCACAATTTTAGAAGAGGTATCTTTAAATAGATCAGTCACCTCTTTAATTGCGCCTGGCCTTGCCCCTCTCTTCTTCACCTCCTCTATAATCTCCAACAGCGCTTTTTGCCTCCTAACCTCTTTTTCTAGCAGCAAAGGTAAAGTGTGCAGATCCTGAGCGCCTTTTATTTCCACACGCGCGCCCCCTTCCACCGAGATATTAACATCCTGCCTAATTGTCCCTAATCCTCTCGCAACATAAGGGCTCATCCTAAGAAGCATACCTATCTTTTCTGCCGTCTCTTTCAAATGCGCGCCGTCCTTTATATCAGGCGAGGTGCTTATTTCTACCAAAGGAATACCCAAACGGTCCAACCTATAAACCGCTTTGCCCCCCTCCCGCGCCACAATACCTGCGCTTTCCTCTTCTAAAGCAATGCTTTCAATACCTACCCTACCTTTAGAGGTCTCAATATAACCATTCATAGCAATTAACGCGGTTCTTTGGAAGCCAGAGGTGTTGCTTCCGTCAAGCACAATCTTTCGCATAACATGTATCTCGTCCACAATGTCTGCATTAAGCGCCTGCGCTATTTCTAAAGCAACTTTTAAGGCGGTTTTGTCCATCTCAGAAGGCGGCTCCTCATCCATCTCCACCAAACAGCAAGCGCGCGGGTAGACCTGGTATTCAAAAAGCCGCGCCCTTTCACTTTCCTTTTCTGCGGCTATATCCACCTCTCCCAACTCGCTTGCCACTGCATGCAGGCGCCTAAAAAAGCTAAAAAGCGGCTTCTCATCACATAAAATAGAAGGGCATCTGCAAAAGAGTTTTCCTGTATTTAGCCGTTGATGGATTTCAATACCTGCCTTGATAGCCATCACCCACCCAACTTCTTCTGCTTATCTCTCCAGCCACATTGCGTTCTAACAGCGTCTTTGCCTTTTTTACATCCTTTTCTTTCCCCAACACCCAACCTAATTTAACATAAGCCGCCTCTGGTGTCCAGTCAAGACCATCCCCCACCACGCCCAATTCCTTAAGCAACCTGCCGTTAGAATAAACATTATGGGAAAGCCTTCCTGCAAGGCATTGGGAAGCGATAGCAACCAGCACACCGCTTTCCACCAATTCCTTAACTTCCTTATAAACCCCTTTTCCCCCAAAAAAGCCCAAAGGCAAATGTCCCAAACCAGTACCTACAAAAAGAACACCGTCAAAATCGCGCAGTTTTTCCACCAATTTAGGGGAAAGATTAGGGTGCGCATAAACCATACATACATTAGCATTAAAATGCTTTTCCGCTCTTAAAGGTGCTCTATTTTTAAGAGAAGAGAACGCTTCAAAAGATTGGTTTCTGTAATCCACTTTTGCAAGAGGAAGCGCAGAAACGCTTTTAAACGCATCCCTTCGGGAAGTGTGCATCTTTCTTACCCGCGTCCCGCGATGGAGGTAGCAAAAATCGTCGTTGGTAGAAGCGTGCATGCATGCCGCCACCTCCCCAAAATCCTGAGTAGCAGAGAAAACAGCATTCATTAAGTTCAATCTATTATCGCTAGAGGGGCGGTCAGAGCTTCTCTGAGCACCTACCAGCACCACAGGTGCAGGGAGAGAAGGCAAAGCATAAGAGAGAAAGGCGGCGGTGTAAGAAAGCGTATCAGTGCCGTGCAAAATCACCACCCCCTTCGCGCCTTCCTTGAGAGCACTTTCCACATTTTCACAAATCTTAAACCATTCCTCCACCCCCATATCTTCAGAAAAAACGCTTAAAACCTGTTTAGATGCAATGGGCCAGCGCGCAAGTTCAGGAAAAATGGCGCGGAGTTCTGAGGGAGTGATGGAAGGATAGACCGCGCCGGTGCGATAATCCACTTTAGAGGCAATAGTGCCGCCGCAACCTAAAATAGCTACTTTGCCCTCCGCGCTTTCCTCTTCCCTCTCCACCTCTCCCCTCTTTTCCGCCTTCTTAAGAAGTTTAACAGAATCTGCCCCAATCCCAATATTATATCCATTATCCAATTTAATAACAGTGTATTGAGAAGAGGAGGGCATTAAAATGCCGCGGTAAGTGCGGCCTTTGTAAGAAACCTCCACTAAATCGCCCGCTTCCGCCTCCATCTCACTCCCTCATATAAATCTTTACATTACCGTCCTCGCTGGCGAAAACCTGTCTAAAGCCCTCTAATTCATCTATGAAAAGCCCTTTATAAAGATTTGATCTGTAGAATGGCCAGCGCGCGTCTTGATAGCCATCCACCACTTCCCCGCCTTCTCCCAACCAAATTTTATCCTTAGTGTAAAGAAGGGTGGCTTGGGTGGCAGGGCCTTTGGCCGTCGCTATTTGAGTGGCAAAGGCCAAAATAGCCCTATTAAGCTTCAACTCCCCTAATTCATTAGTTTGGTTGAGAAGATAGGTGGTGGTGATTTTAGAGCCATCTGCAAGCACCGCATCGCCTACACAATAGGCAGGTACAAGGCGTACCCTCTCACACCCAGGCCTAAAGTTCGCGCATTGCTGAGGATAAAAGGGAGTGTAGCGGTCATCTATATAAGTATAATAAGCCATCCTTCCATTTTTTCCTGTGATGTTTGAAATGGTGCAGCGTTCCTCTGTAATAATAATGGTCTCCCAAAGATATTCAGATTCGCACTTTGACTGGCCGGGAGCAAAGGAAACATTGGTTCTATTCATCCATACGCAGGAGAGGTAGTTAAGAGCACCATATTTGCCTCCAAAGTTGTTGCCGCCCAAGATTAACTCTGTATCAAAAAGCACATATTTAGCGCCCACACGCTCCATAAAGTTTTTCAACTGCTCTGGAGAAGCGTGCAAGAACATGTTTGCGGTTTCATACTGCAAGGGCGGATACCTATGCTCATTCCTTATTACCGCGTTCCTTTCCCCAAAGTAATTAATCCAATGACCATAATCCCACCAAGATAGAATGCGCGCCCCTTCTTCTGTATTCTCCCTTATCCATTCCATGCTTTCTAACCAATAGGGAGCAATCAAGGAGCATTTAGCAAATACTGCATAACCTTCTAAAACATCTCTCCTGGAAAAATCAGAAATGAGAGAGGCAGCGCACAGCTCAGGGTCAAACAATCTAAAGCCGCTGCTCCATTTCTCAGGGTTGTTGGCAACATCGCATAGTTTGGCTATGCCGGTTTCATCGCACAGTTTAGCGAATTTTTCATAAAATAAAGAGGGTTGGTTATAATAGACGGGCTTAAAAGCGGCAACCAAAAAGCCGGGGGCGGTGAAATTGTAGAAGAATTGAAGGAAGAGGAGCAGGGCGTATAAGTATTCCTTTTTCTTTAAGGGAAGGTCATAAAGCGTTAGCGCAACTAAAGGAGCAAAAAGAAAGCCAGTATATATTGTATATTTAGCTTTAAGAGCGCCTACAACCACCGCAGGAAGAATTAAAGCAAAAGTTAAGAAATGCTCTCGCGCATGCTCTTTTTTCCAAATGCGATAGGCAGTAAGGGCGATGAATAGCGAGAACCAAAACAAGAACAGAGAATTTTCCTTTTCCACATAACTTAAAGAGGAATTGAACAGGAAATTAAGGAAAGAGATGATTGCTTGGAGAATAAGATTTCCGATGAGGGAGAAGGGAACGCCAAGCAAAGCAAGGAGAGAAGCGGCAAGATTTACAACATCCTTTCCTAAAAATCTGAGGAAGAATGAGGAGATGCTGGCATAATCATCAGCAATAAAGCCCAACGAAGGGCCAAAATCTGGGGAAGCAACCCCTTGCTCAGCAATGGTGCGGGCAAGGGGAGTGGTAAATTGCGCTACCCTTAACCCAATATAGCCAGGGAGTTTTTCCCCTAAAGGAGTGAAGGCAAGGGCAACAAGGAAGAGGGAGAAGAGAGCGGCGAGAATTTGAACATTTCTATAATAGTAAGAAAGAGCCAAGAAAGCAAGGGAGAGCCAAAAGAGCGAGAAGGCAAGGTTTATGCCCAAAAAGGCGCCTGCAAGCAACAGAGCGCATAAAAAGCCGCTCACATATATCAAAACATCTTTAGGTAGAGAAAAGCGTTCCAGCGCTTTTTTATAATTAAGAAGAATGAATAAGAAAAGAGGGGCAGAAGCAAAAGGAATAGAGAAAAGCAATCTGCCAAAATTATTGGGAGAAAAAAGTGAATAAATAGCCCCTGAAAGCAAGAAAGCGGCTAAAAGGTAGAGAGAAGCGTTGAAAAGAAAGCTGAGTTCTTCTTCCCTGTCCTTTAAATAAGCAAAAAGACCGTCCAATATAAAGAATAAAGTAAGGGCAACAGAAGCAAAGATGGTGGAATTGCTACCCAAGGAGACAGCAAAAATACCAAGCATGGTGCTATATAAGAATAATTTGTTTTTCCTTGTGAAATAAAGGGCAAGAGAGGCAAGCATAAAGGAGAGGGAGAAGAAAGCATAGGGCTGCACCTCCATAACGCCTGCAAACATCTTTTGTATCAAAGAGGGCATAAATGCTAAAAGACCGCCTGCAAGCAACCCTGCTTTCCTATCAGAAAGAGAAGCGGTAAAGAGGTAGATGAAGAAAACGGTAAGCATTGCTGCCAAAGGAGGGTAGGTTGCGGCGATAGATGCCAAAAGAAGGTTGTTGTATTCTGTAGAGCCCTTATAGAGAACATACCAAATTGCCTCTAAATAAGCGAGAAGGGGAACCTGCCTGTGATCCACTTCCAGTACAGGATACCATGCTGTTTGATCATTGAGGGGATTTCCCCCTAATGTTATAATCTGAGTGGCCACATAAGTGTAATAATAGGGGTCTAATTCCATAAAGACAGGAGAAAGAGAGGAAAAGCGGATGAGAAAGGAAACCAACAAAAGCAAAATTAAAATAGGGCTGACCCTGTCATTAAGCACATCTTTAAGAGAAAAAGAGAGGGAAGGTTTCTCCCTTATCCATAAGTAGACACCCAATAAAAAGGGGAGGAGAAGGGAAAGCAGGGCAAGGGGGTAAGAAAATTTAATGCCAACTAAAAATAAAAGAAAGGGGAGAGCAGGAGTAAGGACGGCTACGGCAGCAGTGCCTAAAAGGATTTTTTCTACCATAAGCAGGTTTTCCCGCTTAAGAAGAGAAATTCCAATAAGTGCTCCTGAGATTAAAAAGCTTAACAGCACTAAAAACAACTGCCAAAAGTTAAAATCAACCACACTTTCACCCTATAGAGAGCTTAAAAAGTCATCCCCTTCTTTGCCTAAAATATTAGGAGACCTGATTCCTGTAATAATTGCAGTAATATAAAGTTTTCCCTTTAGGGTGGGGGAAACGCGCGCACCCATCTTAATGTTAGCATCATCGTCAAACCACTGAGTAACCAACTCTCCCGCCTTTATCGCTTCTGCCAAGGTTAGGTCAGGGCCTCCCTCCAAATGCAACAAGCAACCTTTCGCATCAGAATAATCCACTTCTAAAAGAGGGTGTTCCAAAGTATCTTTAACCGCTTCTTCCACTTTCTCCCTTCCGCTACCTTCCCCTAACGAGATAAGCGCTAAGCCCCCATGATCCATTACAGCGCGCACATCAGCATAATCTACATTTATTAAACTGGGGAAAGTAATGGTGTCAGAGATGCCGCGAACAGCGCGCGTGGTAATGGAATCAGCAAGTTCAAACGCCTTGTTTAAAGGCAAATTAGGGACATAAGAAACCAGTTTATCATTATCTATAACCACCACAGTATCGCACACCCTCACCAATTCACCTATCCCTTTTTTTGCCTTTTTTATGCGAACCCTTTCTAAAGAAAAGGGGTGTGTCACCATCGCAATAACTATGGCGCCTTGGTCCTTTGCAATCTCAGCAACGATAGGCGCTGCGCCCGTGCCTGTCCCTCCTCCCATTCCAGCGCATAAGAAAACAATGTCATTTTCACCTAAAGCGTCCGCTATCTGTTTTCTATCCACTTCAGCGCATTTTTTGGCCACATCAACATCTCCTCCCGCTCCCAACCCTCGCGTTATAGATTTCCCTATAAGCAACTTTTTATGCGCGGAAACAATAGAGAGGTGTTTTCCGTCTGTGTTTATGGCAAGGGTTTTGGCGCTCTTTATCCCTCCGCTATAAATGCGGTTAACGCAATTGCATCCTGCACCGCCTACACCCACCACAGCAATCCTCACATCATGCATCTCCTCTACCATCCAAATTTATAAGGAAGTAAAATAATATAGTTTTTGCGATTGGGGGGAGGCGCATAAGAAATAAATATGATAACAAACAAAATATATATGGTGATATTTTGGGGAGGAAAAAAAAGAAAGACGAGTTACACTCAATTCTCGCAGATGCATATGTGAGGCAGAAGTTGGTAGAAGTAGGGGGGGAGAATGCAATAGCGGTTTTAAGAAGCTTTAAAGGAAAGCATTCAGATGAAGATTTTGTTAAAAAGCTTAAAATAAAAATAAGCGATGTGAGGTCCACCCTTAATAGGTTGCATAGCGAAGGGCTGGTGGTTTATGAAAGAAAAAAAGATAGTGAAACAGGTTGGTATTCCTATACATGGCAAATAAATTTAGAGAAAATAAAAAGATGGGCTGAGGAAATAAAGAAAGAGGAGAGAGAGGAAGAAGAGGGGCAAGACCAGTATTACTGCCCTGTGTGCGGTATTAGCAGTATAGTAAGTTTTGAGAGGGCGATGGAAAACGGCTTTAAATGCATGGGCTGTGAGAATTATTTAGAGTATTTGGATGAGGAAATAAGGGAGAAAGTGTGGCAAGAATTCAAGAGATAAATGTAGCAGTGGTGGTGGAAAAAGAGGGCAAAGTGCTTTTGCTTAAAAGGAAGAATGGGTTGTGGGAACTCCCCGGGGGAGGGGTTGAATGGGGAGAGAGGCCGGAGGAAGCAGTGGTGAGAGAAGGGAAAGAGGAGTGCGGGGTAGAGATAAAAAAAGTGGAACTGCTGGGAGTAAGTTCAGCCACATATAAAAAAAATGGCAATGATAAGCATTCTATTTACATAGGGTATGTTGCTAAAGAATGGGAGGGAGAAGTGAAAATAAGCGAAGAGCACTTAGAGGGCAGATGGGTGGGGAGAGAAGAGTGGAAAAAATTAAAAATAGCGCTCAACTCTCTTCCTCTTCTTCAACTCTTTTTTTCCTCCTCTTCCAAAGAATAAAGAGAATGATAAGCAAGAGGAGGAGTAATAAGATGGCTACAGCAGATTCAATAAGCCGAATGCCTTTTCTCTCTTCTGCAATGGAAACTGGGGGCTGTGAGACCAAAGTTCTATCCTCAGCGCCTTTAATAGTCATTCTATAATCTCCTGCCTTCTCTGCCTTTATGCGCGCCACCCCTTCTTCATTAGTCACCACCGTGGCCTCCTCTCCTTCAGGAGAGATTACAACCACTTCGCAGGAAGCGCAGGGCTCATCATTCACCGTAACATTGCAAGTGATATAATCGCCCAAGTCCACCTCATCATCGCAATCTAACTCAAACACATCTTCCTTCTTTTCTTTACACAAACCATAATCTAAACCTGTATAGAGGTCGCAGAAGAAGCCCTCGGGGCAATCGCCATCATCTCTGCAACCTTCTAAGCATTGGTTATCTACACATACGCTACCTTCCCCACAGTCAGCATCTGTGGTGCATTCCACTTCCACCACACAACTGCCTTCCACGCAGGCATATCCCTCTGGACAATCAGCATCGCTTACACATTCAGGGGCTGCTTCGCATGCACTACAATCAATAAGAGAGTAGGTATTTGAATAAATACCATATAGGTCATGGCGCACTTCCACCACAACATTCCCGCCGCATCCTTCAAATGCAAATTGACCATCGCTGTCAGAAGTGCCGCCTGCAGAGACAGCTCCGCTTACACTCACATCAGCACCGCTCACAGGTGTGCCGCCTGCGCTAACAAAAATAGTGTTTCCATCGCAAGCGGTGGCAAAGGAAACATCTAAGGAAGGACAAGAGCAGTCAAGGGAAGCGGGAATGCTGTTAGAGGTATAGCCAGGTTTAGAAGCAGTTATAGTTACAGGTTCAGTGGTGCAAGAAGAGAAAGTGAATAGGCCATCGCTGTCAGTGCTGCCCGAGGCAATGACAGTAGAGGAAGTTTTTACCAGCACATTTGCACCTGCCACTGGCGAAGTGCCGTCAGTGACGCGCACCAGATGTTCGTTGCAGAAAGTAGAAACCAGATCTATTTGGAGCATGGAGGGAGGAGTACCTCCCCCGCCGCCATCTGAAGGAGGAGGCGGAGCGGAGAGCACTGCATAAATGCCAGAGACAGAAGAGGAGAAATTGGAAAGAGTGTTGCCTGTAGTATCAGGAGAGTTGTTAAGCAGGTTTAAAGCACCCGTGGCATTTAAATGCAACTCAAAGGTATTTTCATCAAAGCCGCCCAGTTCAGCATCGCTCCAATGCAGGGTTATTTGGTCAATGGTGCCTGTAAAGGTTAGGTTTAGAGAGCGGTTGTTGAATAAAGAGTAACCGGTGGGCAGGGAAGTGGGAAGGGAATAGTTGAGGGTGAGTTGTTCGCCTGCCCCCACATTGTCGTTGAGAGAGTAAGGTAAGGCAAAGGGCAAGTTTGCTATGGTATCAAGAGAGATATTAAGGAGAGCCGCACCCACCGCATTTAAAGCATATACGCTGGGAGAAAGGGTGTTTAAGGTGCTGTTAAGAGAGCCACCCTGTACTCTCACCGCTCTTGGAGCGGTTAAGGTGTTTGAAGAGAGGTTAAGGTTGCTGTTAAGCGCATCTACAGCAAAGGAAGGAGAGGTTATGGTGTTTTGAGAGAGGGTTGCGTTAGATGAAGATAGATAGATTCCTTTATCAGTAAGGGAGGAAAGGGTGTTGGAAAGCACTTGAACACCAAAGGAGTTGGAGAGTTGGATAGCGTTAGAAGCAGCGCCTGTAATAGAGGCGAGGGTGGTACGGTTTATAACAGAGTTGTTTGTGCCGCTTAGTGAAATACCATAAATATCTCCGCCGCTTAAAGAGTTGTTAAAGAGAGTTACAAGCAGGGAGTTGGAAACAGTTAGGATGCCGACGCCAGCAGAAGGCGCGCCGGTCTTTCTGCTATCCCTCACAGTAACATTGTTTGAGTTTGAGAGGGAGAGTAATTCCTTATCTCCGCTATAAGAGAGGTTTCTAACTATAGAGTTTGTTAAAGCGACAAGTTGAACTGCCGGTTGAGTAGCAAGAGGTGAAGAGGAGATGGTGGAAGAAGAGAGGAATACTTTGTCAAAGTTGTTGAAGTAAATGGCCGGGCCGTTGGCAATATTGGTAAAGGTACTTTGTGTTAAAGAGATGTTAGAAGAAGGTGTAACCGCAGTAAATGAGGCACCCACCCCCAAATTATCAAATGAGAGGTTTCTAAGAGTAGCATTGCTGATGTCTAAAGCTTGTAAGCCAAAGGGTGAACCTGTTACAGAAGAGTCATAGAGTGTGAGATAAGAGCCGGAAGAGAAGTCAAAACCTGCAGTAGCGGAAGCTGGGAGGGTTATAAGCAGTTGATAGAGAGTTAAGTTTTTGAAAGTGTCTGCAGATAAGCCCATGCCGCCCAAAATGTTTGTGATAGTGGTGTTGTAAATGGTGGTGTCGTTATTGTAAACAGTGGAAGGCCCTACAGCAACACCATACACATCATAATCTGCAATAGAACAATTAGCAACGGTGACATTTTTAGAAGCGTTTATTGCAACACCCATTGCATTAATAGTTCCGTTGTTGCGCACTGAGAAGCCCCTGCAGTTTAAAACTACATTATCAGAAGCGATTTTAATGCATGCACGCATCCCTGCGCCAAACTCATTTGCAGGGTTGGTGGCGCCCTGAACATCGGTGAATAGGGAATAGACACCAGGAGCGCTTATAACCGGCGGGCAAGCACCACCCACTAAAATAGAAACTATACCTGAAGCACCCGCAGGAACGGTAAGAGAGTTGTTTATAAAGCGGTTGTTAACAGTGTCTGGGTTGTTGTTGAGCATAAACCAGGGGACGATACCATCATAAACAAAGAGGTCAAATTTAGTTTCATCATAACCCAGCGCTTCCGTATCTGTCCAATGAGATATAAAGTAATCTAAAACCAAATTAGAGGGCCCTGTAACAGTAATGTTAAGGTTCTTTTCTCTAAAGGTGCGGTAACCTAAAGGTTCTGTGCCTTTCACAGGCCCTGCCCACCCTAAAATATAGGTAGTATCTACAACGGAATCATAAAGCGAAATGTTAGAGAAGTTAGCGAGAGGCCCGCCTGAGGAGAAGAGGACATTGGTTAAGTTGATTGAAACAGGTGGGAAGAAAGTGTAACCAATAGAAAGGTTTGTACCGTTGAATAAATCATTTCTCATCCTAATTTCAACATCATCAGAGATCTGAACAGGTAGATCAAAGCGGTTATTTAAGGTAGTGATATTATAAGGAGTGTAGAAGAAGGCACTCAATCCAGCAGTCCCTGTTATATTATTAGAAGTAAGAGAAACTGTTTCACCGCTCCCCCCATCCACATAAACAGCAGTACCTCCAGGGAAAGAAGGAACAATAAGATTAGAAGTTAAAGAAACATTGGAAGCGTCTATTCCAACACCCCATAATGTAGAAGAAAGTAAAGAAGTTCCATTAGAGTTAGAAATCTGTGCACCTATGCCTGCAGGTGAATGAATAAAGGAGGAAGATAGGGTAACAAGATTACTTACGCCAACCACCAACCCTCCGCCAACATTAGACAAGTTTAGAGAAGACAAAGTGGAATTATAGACACCTGAAAGTTCAACACCTGTATCTATGTTGCTTACATTAGAAGAGATTATGCGAGTATGGTTTGCTGAATCCACATAGATACCGAAAAGATAATAAACAGGGTTGGCTGCAGAGATGTTGCAGTTGTTAATGGTTATGTTTTCTAAGCCCTGCGCTACTATAATAGCAGCAGGAGTTTCTAGGCCAGGGTTGGTAACCGCTCTTATATCAAAGTTGTTGCAGTTATAGACAACATCGCTTGAATTAATAAGGACGCATGCCTTGGTCGGATAAGGATAATTATATTGCCAATCAAATAAATCAACGGTTTGAGTGTAGACACCGGGAGAAGTTATAAGAGGACATGCAACCACATTGCTGGAAAGTTCAATGATAGCTAAAGTAGAAGATGTAGGGGTAAAGGAGGAGAGAGATAACAGATTATTGGTGGTGTCAGGAGTATCATTAAGCATAGTTAAGCCAATGCTTTCATTAACCAGCGCAAAGCGGTTTTCATTAAAGGCACCCAATTCACTATCATACCATCTCACAGCAAAACTATCAAAATCAGGACTACCTGCAATAATGCCCACACCTAAACCTTTATTGTTAAATTGAGTGAGGGCAAGACCGTTGTAGGATGTGGAGGTAATGGGTGCGGCTTCGCTTAAGCGATAATCTTCTCCCACAAGCATAGAGGAATCAAACAGGTCAAATGAAAGGTTGTAATTGTATTGTTTAGAGGTTATGGTGAGGTTTGAAATGGTGAGGTTTGAATTTCCAGAGCCAGCAGTAAACCTCAATGCCTCTATAGTAGAATTTATCACTCTTGTATCTTTTATAAGAGAATTATCTGAATTAGAAAAGGAAAAACCAGTAGCCACATTTTCAAAGACAGAATTGACAATGGTGTTGTTGTTGGAAGTGACGAAATTCATCGCAATATTTGTAAGAGAAATGTTATTTCTTACAAACAAGTGATGGTTATTTGAAAAGGAAACATCAATGCCCACAACAGTCAAATTATATAAAACATTATCAAACAAAACAACATAATCAGAAGAGGGACCTATAACAATACCTGCATTAGAGTGACGAACAACATTTGAAGAGATGTTGGAATTAGCGCCACCAAAACTAATACCTGCCAAAGAAGCATTCTCTATAACATTATTTATCAAAGTAATATCAGTAGGTTTAACCAAACCAGGGTCAACAGAAATACCGTAATCATAATCCTCAATAAGGCCGCAGTTTTGAACGGTAACATTGTTTAAGCCAGGGGCAATATAAACACCAGCAGTGTTAGGTGCACCCAACGCCCCTGCCCTGCTGATATTAAAGTTGTTGCAGTTATAAACAACATCATTGCTATTTATCAAAACACACACATTACCAAAACCTACCACATTATAAGGCGCACCCGTAAGATTGTTAATTTGAGTGTAGACACCAGGAGCAGTGATGTTAGGACAGGCGATAACATTGTTAGTGTATTGTGCAATAACGAAATTAGCATCGGTGTTCACAGTATTGAAAGAAAATGTGGAAAGAGTATTGGAAGCAGTGTTAGGAGTATCATTAAGCAAAGTCCATGCGCCGCCAGAAAAGTTATAAAGTAAAAATCTGCTTTCATTAAAGCCCACAATCTCACTGTCATACCATCTCAACAACACTTTATCCCACGAAGGTTGAGGGGACCCTAACAAAACTCTCCAAGAAAGAATTTTTTCAAGAACAGGGATGGTTTCAAAACCTTTATAAGGAGGATATTGGAAAGGAGAGGGGAAAGAAGCCACATTTTGGAAAAATGCAAAGTCTTCATTAGGAGCAAGAGAAAGGTCCTCGTAATCAAAGGAAATGTTGTAAGGTTGCGTGGTAGTCCAAAGAGTAATGTTATATAGAGAGATGTTACTCCCCCCATTTGCACCAAAAGAAAACCAAACACCATAAATAGAGTAATTAATAGCAACATTAAGAACATCTAAGAAGCGAGCAGAAGTCAAATAGAGACCATAAGAATAATCATCTATTTTATTGTTTGATACAGAAGAATTAAACAAAGAGCCATAAACACCTGAAGAGGTCAAAGTAGCACCGTTAACAGCAGTGTTGTTAGAAATGTTGAAATAATAACCATTTACACTCATGGCACTACCAGTATAATTTATAAAATTAGAAGTTATGTTGGTGTAATTACCACTAACAAAGATAGCATTATCCAGATTTTGTAAAGAGTTGGAAGAGATATTAGAATAAAGTGAAGAAATGGCAAACACGCCGTCCAAAGAAGAAAAAGGCGAAAAACCTAACAAAGTATTATTAAACACAACAGAATAATTAAAATTATTTAAAACAACAATGCCTACTGCAGGAGTAGAGACATTCTGATATAGTTTGTTGGAAGAAATCACAGCATTGCGGCCATAAAATGCAGCAACGGCACCCCTAAACCCACTATTCACACGGCTTGTATTGTAAAAGATATTTTTAGAGACAGTAGAATAATTACTACGGTCAAGAACCACTCCAGAAAGAAGATGTTTAAAGGTATTATTAAATACAGTGGTGCCATTAGAAAGATAAGCATAAACGCCAAAATCATAATAGGAGATATTTCCACAATTTTTAATAGAAACATTTTTACCAACGCTATTCAATGCAAAAGCAGTTGCTCCACCAACACCAGCATTAGAGATATTATACCCATTACAATCATATACTACATCAGAAGAAGAGATATAAACACAGGAAGATGTCGCACTCCCTGCACCAGGGTTAGGCGCTCCATTAAGGTTATTAATCTGCTTATAAACACCGGGAGAATTTATTACAGGGCAGGAAGTGACATTGAAAGTGGCTGCCAATATGGCATAAGAACTCCCTATATTGTGATTAGCAATGCTAAGGCGGTTGGCAGCAAGCGCAGGGGTGTTATTGAGAAGGTACCAGCCGCTGGAGTTATATTTGTAAAGCAGCAACCTATCCTCTTTGTAGGGGGGGAAAGTTACCTCAGAGTCCAGCCATTTAAGAGAAATAAAATCAATCTGCACATTGGGGGTAAGGTTGGTGATATTTACAACCTTGTTTAAGAAAGTGATGGTAGTAAAAGGCCCGTAATTTGGCAAGGGAGCGGGAACAGAGACGCCGTTGGACGATATAGAGTAGTTCTTATTTGGGTCCGCATCATCAAACAAATCCATTAAAAGAGAGCCACTCGCAGAAACAAAAGTTGAGTTAGAAACATTAAGCAAAAAAACACTCCCAGGGGCAGGATCAGTTACCCTTATATCATACCCATTACCAGAAAAGTAAGAATTGTGGAACTTCACATCCACAGTAGTGTCCACAAGATCCTTTAATTCACATCCTTTCGTATTGGAGGTAAAAGAAGTAGAGATAAAAGACACATTGGTAAGAAGCCCGCTACCCACAACAACACAGGCCTCTTGATTATTATCTATAATGTTTCCACTAAAAACAATTCCATCAGAAGATTCTACATAGATAGCCTGAGGGTTATTATCTATAAGATTTCCACTAAAAAGAATCCCATCAGAAAATTCTACAAATATACCAGATGGATTGGATTGTGTAAATGTAGAAGAAGATACATTAAGGGGAGAGAAAAATGCAAAAGAAGCAGAACTAGCATGGAAAGCGATTCTTGTTCCATAAACTTTGACATTATTAATTACCACAGAATAACCAGAAGCACCGTTTACTGAAATACCCTTAGCTGGGCCTGTACCTCTCTTGTTAATAAAACCGTTGAATATAGTAGTTGTGTTTATACTATTAATTAGTTCTAAACCATTACTATTAGGCCCAGACCAATTTATCTCAAAATCGTAAAGTGAGGAGTCGTTTATATTGGAAAAAGAAATACCGCTGCCAACAGAAATATCAGAAACAACAGTAATATTATTTGCATATAGCTTTGTTATACCACTTACATCAAAACCAACATTAGAAGAATTAAGGATCAAAACATTAGAAACATTAAAAATGGTATCCCCAGGAGGACTAAGAACACCATCCAAAACTATGCCAGAAGTAGTGTTAAAGGTCTTTACAGTATCTATAGTCACCTCTCTATTACCAGGAGATACATAGATGCCTGCGCTATAATTATAGATCATCGGGCAATTCTTAATTGTTATATTGGGCCCAGAGGACTGTGCAACAAGGATACCCGCAGCACTTGCAACAGGGGTTCCTGTATTATTTATATGAAAGCCATTGCAATCTAAAACCACATTAGGAGAACCTATAAAAATACAAGAATCAACATAAGGACCGCTTCCACCCCCACCCCCACCAAACAAATCATTCTGTAAAGTATAAACCCCCGGGCTTGCGATGGTTTGGCAATTGCTAACTAAAGGCGCAAAAACTAATGACAGAAAGGGCAATAACAACAGGATAACTTTCCCCAACCGCATCGGCTAAAAATCTCAAAAAATCTTTATAAACATTACACCACTTTCAACTCTTTTACCATCTTTTCCAACTCTTCCACAGTTTTTAAATGCACAGAGCCCGCCTGCTCTTCCATTCTTAAAAGAACGAAAGCAGGGGAAACAGAGCCATATAAGACCTCGCTAAACCTTCTTTTGCCCAAAGCGGAGGAGAATAAGATTACCGTAATTCCTTTTCTCAAAGTGGAAAGCGCCTTTGCAACCAAATCATCTAAGCGCCTCTCTTTCACATAAAAATGAACATACACCGGTTGGCCCATCACAGTAAGCACAGTATCTGCTTCCTTACTCTCGCCCAACGAAGTGAAAGGAACTGCATGGGTGATGCAAATATCCCTAACACGCCTCATAAGAGCAAGATATTCTATTGGATAATCTTTCACCCACTCTGCCTTTCCATAATAGCCCAATTCCTCAACCACCAACCCCCGCCTTATCAATTCATCCATTAAAAATTCCACATTATAATCAGTAATGTAGATAGGTTTTCCTTCATGTAAAAGATGCCTAAAGCCATTCTTTATCTCCTGGATGGAAAGAGGGGTCTTCTCCCATTTATACATCTCATTGACCTTATCAAACACATTCAAAACCTCTTGAGCGGTAAGCGGCACTTTTGTCCTGCTCACAGGAGGAAAATCAGGAATATCAATGGTGTAGTAAACCTCTTCCCTTCTCGCAAATAACACGCCCAGCCCCACTATGAAAAGGGAAAGCACAATAGAGCCCAAAAAGAGCGGGTCTGTAAATATAGTTCTACGAGCCGCCCTCTCAACCACCACTTCTTGAGATAAAGGCCCTGACACAAACCTAAAAACATGCTTGCCTACAGGCAGTTCCGCACCTGCAGTATATCTATCCACATCAATAACTACAGAAGAGACATCCTCAAAGCGATAGGTGCCAAACTTTCCGTCATCAACGCTCACTTCCAACTTAGGGAGAGAAACAGGCCTTCCTTCCATAGTTATATTAAATAAGTATTGAGTTATTTTCTCCCCTTTCCCTACATAAACCACATCAATGCCGCTAACGCGCATATAACCTTGTGCATAAACCACATTGTCAGAACCCACCAATCTTAACACATATTCCCCCTCCTCTAAATCCACAGGAAGGTCAAAGGAAGCGATGGCCTGGGTGCTCATGATACCTTGAGAATAGCGTTTTACTACCTCGCCACGCGCATTAATAATAAGCAAGTCCATAGGCAGCGTCTTTACCTCTTTAGAATTTAGTAAAATATTAAGACGCGCCTGCTGGCCGGTAATTTCAGTAGGCACAACTGCAGGCCCCTCTTCAAATATAAGCGCGCCCTCTACCCCTTCGTTTAAAGGGACATATAAAACCTTTTTAAGGGAACCTCCTAAGCCGCGCACCTCTCCCTCCACCCTCACAGAACGCGCCTCTCCTGAAAATTCATTAGTGAAAAGCAAAGTGCCTTCAGAGGAGTTGTAAAAAACATAGCGCTTAGGTTCTGCAACTTTTTCAAGCCAGGGTGCGTCTATAATAACGCGCGCCACATCCCTACCAGCAAGCGCCCCGTCCTTTTTCCAACCGCCATCAAGCGTTTGGGGGAAGAATACAAAGGCGCCCTCGCCCTTTTTAGCAACGCTCAAAGAGCCATATTGAGTGGAGGAAACCCAATCGCCGCCGCGCACATTGACCGCATAAAGAGGTTGGAAAAGGGAGATGTTTTCAGAAGATAGGGAAGCAGTTTCATCAAAAACAAAAGGAACAGAGCGTAAGACAGAGGGAGGGGTGCTTAAAATCACCCCATCTTTGCTCAAATAGCGTGTAAAGGGCTGACCAATATAAACAACTACTATGCCGCGGTCTGCCAAATCCCCCACATTCATACTGCTATCAATACCTAATAGAGCTCCAGGAACTGTGCCTGTTGGAACTATCACTATTGCGCCTGCAGGCAACCGCTCTAATTCCTCCACAGAAATATCATTTACAGAAAAACCAGCAGAAGTAAGCGCCTGCCTTAAAGAACTTAAAAAAACAGGATAAGAGGTTGCCTCAAAACGCGGGTATTCTAAAATAAAAACCTCAGAAGAAGCGCGCTCTTTAATAGGCGTTAAAGAGAGGGTAAGATTATTGCCGTCAAAAGCATAATAGAGATAAGCACCCGCCGTCTTAAGAGGAGCGATGCGCGTACCGCTGCTTAAAATGATGCCGTCAGACCTTGCGATAGAGAGCGAGGGTGGAGGTGCAACCACTCCTTCGCCCCCCTCTTCCACAATAGATTGTGAAAGGAAGAAGAAGACACCACCCACAATAAGAAAGGCAATAATAAGCACGCCTATAAGGAGAGAGAGGTTGAAAGGTAGTTTTGGCGGCTCTTTGGCCAATGTTTTTTCCACTTTCTTTTCCTTCTTCTTAGCACTCAGCGATTTTAACAAATCCTTTATACGCGCTAAAGGAGGGCGCTCTAACTTTTTATAATGTTTTACATAATCAAATCTCCTCTTTATCTCAAAGCGATAGGTTCTCCTCTTAATCCTCGCCTTCCTAATATCGCCCGCCATGCTATTTACCCTATTAACTCAAGATAACCTTCACTTACCAAGCGGTTAAGCATCTCTTCAACGCGCGCCTCAGGCACATTATGCACTTTGGAAAATTGCGCTATATTAATGCTTCCGTTATGCTCCACTATCCATTCCTGCAATTTTGCCTTAAGCGCTTCGTCAGAAAGGCGCATTAGTTTGCTCAACTTAAGGCGCAGTTCATCGTTCTCTGCTTTAAGTTCATAGTTGGCAGTGGTGAGCGCTTTATTTTGCTCTGTCAAACGCTCTACCCTTAACCTTAAATCCTCCACTTCCTTTTTAAGAGAATCATACTGCGTATAAAGTTTAGTATAATCCATAGTGACAGAATTTACCAATTTGGAAACCGCCTCTTCTAGCAGTTGGAAAAGCGCCTTATACTCCACCTTATACTTCTCCTCTATCAAAGAAAGGATGTTGAGCAAATAGCGAATAATATCAACGCGCCTCTTTTTAGGGCTCACCTCTTCAGGAATGGAATAAACAACCTCCACCTCGTCTTTCCTTAATTTTATAATAGAAAACAAGTAAGGGTTGCCGTTTATGTCCCTGCTCTCCACATAAACCACATCCACCACTTCCTTTTCAGGCACCACCTCTAAAAATGAGAGCGAAGAGAGCAAAGGAACTAAATCCTTTAATTTGCCTTTTAATGTTGCCTTAAGCTTAAACCCATCAACCTGCGGCTCAGCCATTGTTATCCCCCTTAACCACCTCTAATTCCCCCTCTACAGAAGGAACATATTTAAATAAAGGGAGAAGGAGAAGGACGGTGGCTAAAATGAGGTAGGCGGCCAAACTTCCCAACTCAAAGCGACCGCTTAAGAAAGATACAATTAGGAAAAGCACTAAAATAATGGAAGCAAGGATAGATGCGATGAGCATAACCTTTTCAAATTCCTTTCTTCTCTTCTTATGCTCCTCTAAGTACTCCTCAGAAACATACAACTCATTATTCTTTGCTATCCCAAAAAGTTGCTTAATTTTTCTTATTGCAACAATTACCCTGTCCTCTTTCACCTTCACCGCTTTCTTTCCTACAACGCTTTTACCTGAATAAATGCACACCTTCATGTTAATCCTCTAAAACCACCTGACTAACCTCTCTGCCTGCGCCGCCACTTTTCTTTAAATCTACCTTAGCAAATATATTTATTATGGTTATATCATCCACTCCAGCGTCCTTTAAAAGGTCGCTTATGTTCCTTCTAGCCGCTCCGTAGCGCTCCAACTCAATAACAAAACTAATAACATCCATCCGCCTATTCCCCTTTTCAAAACGCTTTGTTATCTCTTCCACCCTCTCATCAGAAAGGCCCAACTGTCTCAATCTTCTCCTTAAATCCTCCTTCAAAAACGAAATGGTCCTTGCCACAGAAACATCCCTCCTTTGTTTAGCAGTAAGAGCAGGAGTTAAATCAAGGAAGAACTCTTTAGTAGGTTCCTCCCCTTCAATCCTTTCAAGTAAAAAGGTGGTGGGGTAGGGAGTTTGGGTTGTGAAAGCCATATTAACTGCCGCCTGCCCCACCCCCAACCGCGTAATCTCATCACGCATATAATCACTAAAATTAAGAGAACCTTGAAGATAATCCAAAAAGCGCTCAAACTTTACCTTTAAAATAAAGGTAGTCCCTACATTGGAAAAAATCGCCTCGCTTATATCAGTAGGGTTCTGAGAAGCAATAATCATGCCAAAGTTATACTTACGCCCCTCTCTCACAATCATAACCGCATCAGAATTCTCCTCCTTGCCAATCTTCCACGCCTCATCTAATACAATAATAAGCCGCAATTCATGCTTCCTTGCGCCTTCTACAGAACCGCTTATACGCATGCGCTCTTTAATAAACTGCAGCACCGTAAGGGCTGCCAAAGCGCGCATTTTCTCATCAGGCAACCCCACAAGGTCTAAACTTACCAGCCCGCTTGTGACCAATTTCTCCAGCTTTATGGTGCTCTGCTGCGCGAAGAAATCTTCGCCTGGCTTGGTAAACTGCTCTAAGCGGTAAATGGCATTTTCCAATTCAGCAGGATATTCATAAGCGCCAGATTGATGCTGCTCTCTCAAAATGCGCACCACATCTTTCAAGGTGGGAGGAGTTAGAGGGTTGCCCAACTCATCTTTTTGCTCCCGCGCATCCATCTTAAACTTATTCTCTAAATATGCCTTTTCTATCGCCTGCTCAGTAAGGCGCCTTTGCTCAGGGAAATGACCAATATCAGTTAACAATTCTAAAGTGCGCATAACCTGCTTAATACGGTCATAGGGCTTCATTCCTCCTAAATCTAAAAGATTTAAATAAGAGCCGCGGCCTAAACGCACAATCTTTCCTCCGCTGTCTCTCACCCAATCCCTATATTCCCCTGCCCAATCAATAATGAGCGCGTTTGCATTCCACACAAAGGCGGCGCGAAGCAAGAAGGTTTTTATAAAGTAAGATTTACCTGAACCTGAAATACCACAGACCGCTATATGAGGATTGGCCACATGCTCGTGTGACCAGTAAAAAGGCACATGAAAAATTTTTGTCCTTCCTATATAAACGGAACGCGTAGGGTCTCTAAAAAGGAGGTCCATTGGCGGCTCTGGAGGATAGACCAAAATGTTTCTTTTAGCAATCGCAATATTAGAGACCTTGGACAAAACCAACTTTCCCATTATATCATCGCCTCCTCCAACTCCTTAGCGGTTACAGGGAAAGCATGCTCCCATTCAAAGCATTTTAGCATCTCGTCGCCTGTCAGTTTAACCACTTCCACATTAAGGGAATTGGAGAGGAGGGTTTGCAACTCCCTTGCCTGTGTCCTTACCGCTGCAATGGCCGCATCCTTGCTTATCCCTACCGCGGTGGTCTGCGCATAAGCAACCACGCCCATCGGCTTTTCCCCTTTTATAAGGCGCTGTAGTTGGGCGTCCCACATAGCAACCTCTCTCTCATACTTATCTATCTTTAAAACATCGGGATTGGGCTTATCCCTTTCGCGCGCTAAGCGCAACTGCGCCTCCGCTCTCTTTGCCTCAATCATCTTGCGCTTCTTTCCTATATCCTCTACATAAAGCAGGTAAGCGACTTTTGTAACATATTTTAGATTAGAAATAGCGCGCTCAAAATATTGGTTATAAGCGATGTTTTGTTCCATGGTGCGCTCGGTTGCAGATTCAAACACCTTAATGCCTAAAAAAGCGGAAGCATAAAAAACGCCGTTAACATTTTTAACAATGACATCTTGGGAAGGAGGAATCTCATAACCAAATTTATCAATAAGCACCGTCTTTGTTCTTTGGGTGATAAGCGGCACCAAAATATAGCCATACTTCCAAAACAGCACCCCTAAAACAGTGCCCACAAACGCAAAAATGCCGCCTAACAGCGAGAGGAAGCCGCCGCCACCTAAAAATGAGAAAATCACCCCTAAACCGCCTATACCCAAAGCGCCGTAAAGAAAGTTTTTGGAAAGCGCATCGCTCATAAGCACCCACCTTCTTTTTATTACTTTCAGTGAAGTTATAAAAATGTTGAGGGGATTGCTATCAAAGTTAAAAGAG
>JALWZW010000018.1 GCA_026992595.1 Microcaldota archaeon
GTTAAGGATAAGCGCTGAGGAGATGCCATCTGCATCGTTATGAAACCTCACCAATATAGCGCGGCCGCTTTCCTTTGCCACCGCAAGCGTTTTTGCCGCAGCGGAAAGCGCCTCTTTCATGCGTGGAGGGCAATATTTGAAAGAGGGCAGAACGCGGACATTATCTTCAATAGAAAAGCGCTTCTCCGCTTCCTTTAAAGCCCCTCCCACATATTCTACAACTTGGCCATGATTGAAATGTTCTGAGGAAAAAACTTCTATCTCATAAGTGCCGTTGCTTATTGTGTAAATAAAACCGCTCTTGCTTCTTTTAACCTTTTTAATAACACCTATCACAATTCCACCTCCAAGAGGTCACCATCCTTTTTTCCAAAGGCGCTGCGGATATGGAAAGGCGCTATAATCTCCCACACCTCTGCAGGATGCCTATTTATTTCAGGAAAAATGAACGCCGCCCTCCTGCCTGCTATAGAGCAGGGCAAGAGATAAACAGCGCCATAGCGCTTTCCCTCTTTATGAAACCCGGGAACATAGAGCGCCTCTTTTAAAAGGCGGTCTTTAAGCACCGCCTGCTTTTTATCCACCACTATGTTCAAAGTGCCTGGATAGGGAGGGAAAAGGAGGCGGGAGATAGAGGAGCGGTAGTGAGGAAGGGAGAGGAAATAGCGTCCTTCGCCTAAACCGCTCACTATTTTGCCTATAATCACATTTAAATAGTAGAAAAAACCAATATATAAATGTGCGGCTGGAATTTCACCCTAAAGTTTATAAGCCGGCAGAGGACAGCGACCTTTTAGCAGAAAACGCATTTTTTGCTGGCAGAGTGCTAGAAATAGGGTGCGGCTGCGGGATTGTGGCGATAGCGTGGGCGCTTAAAGGCAATGAAGTGGATTGCGTGGATATAAATCCCTACGCTTTAGAACTTACAAAAAGGAACGCGGAAAAAAACGGCGTAAAAATAAACATCTTCTACAGCAACCTTTTTAGCAATGTTAAAAAGCACTATGACTGCATCCTATTCAACCCTCCCTACCTGCCCACCACTGAAGAGGAGAAAACAGAGGAACCGCTTAATAGCGCGTGGGATGGAGGGGAAGAAGGCAATGCGCTTATAAAAGCATTCCTCAAAGAGTTTCCCAAACATGGCAAAAGGGCGCTGTTAGTGATAAGTTCCCTCAATAAAGTGGAAATACCCTACCCTTACCGCATAGTTGCGCAAAAAAACCTATTCTTTGAAAAACTCTATCTATTAGATATACAACGGGATGATGAAATGAACAACCGCTGAAGGATGATGAGGACGACAGCGGCTGACCGTGGTAGCATGCGAATGGTGGCATGTGATGGGGTGCTTTTGGAAGAAGGAAAGGTGCTTTTAATAAAAAGGAAAAGCGAGCCCTTTAAGCACCAATGGGCGCTTCCAGGAGGAAAAATAGAGGAAGAGGAAACGGCAGAAGAATGCGTGGTGAGGGAGTTTTTTGAAGAGACAGGGATAAAGGTGCGGGTGAAAAAGCTCATAGGCGTTTTTTCTGACCCTAAAAGAGACCCGCGCAAAATAATATCTATTGCCTTTTTAGTGGAAAGGGAAGGGGGAGAGGGGAGAGCAGGAAGCGATGCTGAGGAAGTGAAGTGGTTTGATGTGGAAAGAGTGCCTAGGTTAGCGGCTGACCATAATAAAATAATAAAAGAGGCGCTAAAGATTATTTCCCGTTCTCAATAAGCGCAATGTCTTCTAAGCTCACAAACTCTTTTGCCTTGCTCGCCTTTTTCGCCTCCCTATACTCACCATAAAGCTTTTTCAACTCCTCCCTAATCCCTTTCAACTTTTCCTCAATTTCTGAAATCTCCTTCTGCGCTTCCTCAATATCCTTCTCCACATACCTCAACTTTCTCCTTGCCCTATCCACTTCCTCATACTCCTTCAACTTCTTTTCAACTTCCCGCAACCTCTTCAGCATCTGCCTTTCCATTGCGGGAGTGTATGCAGAAGTGGAGATTTTAAATTCCAGCGCGCGCTTCTGCCTTTTATAAGGTTCTAAATTTATATCTTTGGTCTGCTCCACAAAGGGCTTAAGCGCTTTTTGCTCATATTGCTTATACTTTAATCTGCGGTTTAACTCTTTTATACGCTCTATTAACTGCGCCTTCTCCTGCTCTAATTGGTCAATCCTTGCTTTAATCTCTTCTTCCCCTGTCATAAAATCAGTTGTTGAATAAGTTAAAGGAAATTCCTTTTAAATATTAGCGTTAAAAATGCATTTAATGATTGTTTTTCCTGGCGATTTCTTAGCGCATGGTGAGGAAGCAGAAGGGGGAGCAAATACTGTAGAGAGAGAAGATGATATATATGCGGCAGTGATGGGAGAGGTGGTGAGGAAAGGCAGAGTGGTTAGCGTAATGAGTAAAAAGCATATATGCCTCCCGCGCCGCGGCTTAGAAGTATATGGCATAGTGGTGAGCCACACCCCTTCTAAAGCAGTTCTCTACTGCGTCCCCGCCTGCGTTGTGAGCGGAAAGGGGAGAGGGCTGGGGTTCATGGCTGCATTGGAGCCGCGCGGGATGGGAAAGTTTGTGAAAGATATGAGATACGAAGCGCGCATAGGAGATATATTGTTTGGCCAAGTGGTGGTTTCAACGCGCGAAGGCAATATTATAAGCATCAGCGCTCCTAAATATGGCTTTATAGCGGTTTTTTGCCCCAAATGCAGAAAAAGGATGGTGAAAAAAGGGAATGTTTTTGTGTGTAAGTGCGGAAATATTGAAAGAAGGAAGATAGCGAGGAGGTAGTATGGAGATAAAAATAATTAAAGAAGGAAAGGATAGCATAGAAGTAGAGTTTGAAGGGTATGATGAAGGGCTGGTAGCATTGATAGCAGAGCGGTTGAATGCTAAAAAAGAGGTGGAAATGGCTGCAAGCAAAGTGGAGCATCCGCTCATTTCCCACCCCACCCTTTTTTTGAAGGTGAGCAAGGGGGATGCAAAAAAAATCCTGAAAGAAACGCTTAAAGAGATAGAAAAGGAGGTTAAAAAATTCTCCAAAGAGTTCTCCGCTCTTTAGACCTCTCAGATTGGAAGCATCAAAGCGCTGTTCTTCTCTTCACCTTAGCGCTTTTTCTCCTTTCGCGGGCGCTTTTTTTAGACACCCCTTTAGAATTCCTCCCCTTTCTATTTGCGCTCCTCATGGGAATAGAGATATTTGCGTTTATATTTATAGATTTTAAAGAAGGTGTGAAAAAGCACGGCTGGAAGGAAGAGATTATAGATACCGTTAAAGTGCTGGTGATAGTAGGCGGGCTTTGGGTAGGGTTGGGGCTTCTGCTCAACACCCCCTCTCCAATTTCCGCAGTTGCCTCCTGCAGCATGCTTCCCAACCTGCAGAAGGGAGATTTTATAATTGTAAAGGGTGAAAGCGCCAAAGCGCCTGAAATAAGCGCTAGCGCAGAGGAGGTAAAGGCGCTTAACGGCCCTTCCGAGGTTATATATCAAAACAAAACCTACCGCTTACAAGGTTCGCTCTATGTGTACTGCTTAGCAGGAGGAGAGGGGCAGTTGTGTAAAGAATTTGCAGAAAGGCCTGAAAGGTTTGTGGAAAAAAGAGGCGCCTTTAAATTTGGCTATAAGCAATGCACCATTAAAAAGAAGTATGAAGAGTACAGCACGCCCTGTGTGGCATATATTGAATATAAAGAGAGGAGAATTGAGGTGGATAAGGGAGAGGGAGAGGTGGTGGTTTATAGACCTAAAAAAGAGGAGTTGTTCGGACTGGTGGGAGATATAGTGCATAGGGCGGTTTTGAAAATAAAAGCAGGGGGGGAAGAGTATTATATAACAAAAGGGGACAACAACCCGGTGCTTGACATTCAGTTGTTTGCTTGGGGGCGCGGCAACAGAGTAGTGGATGAGGAGAAGTATGTAGGCAAGGTGGTGGGCTGGATGCCCTATTTAGGGTATCTTAAATTGGCAATAGATGGAAGATGGGGGGAGGAAGAGCAGTGTAAAACTCAATTAACCTATCCTTAGCCGTAATGACTTCCCCCGCCTGAAGAGGGCTCTTTGGAAAGCAATTCCTCCAGCGCCTCCTGAAGCTCTTTGCGCTCTTTCTTATTCTTTATCTTCTTAACGCGCTCGTTCCATTTCTCCAACGCGCTGTAAACAAAATGAATGGTGGGTTCGCCCACATACTTAGCATAATCTAAAAGAGCGCGCAACGCATAAGCATCCTCGCACTCTCCCAGCGCTTCAATGATAGCATTCCTCAGCACATGGTTAGATTCGCTTTCCTGCTGGCTGTAGCGCGTGAAGTGATAGGTTAAAAGTTTTGCCGCCTCCACCCCTCCCAACTCTCCTAAAAACTTTATAACTTCAAGCGCTCCCTCTATAGAGGTGTAATAATTAAAGATAGAGCGGTAAATCTTCATCTGAATATTTTTAGGTTCCACGCCCTTTGCCTGAAAATATGGGATGGAGTGGAAAAGTTTAAACTCCTGCGCCCCGCATAAGAGGTTGTGTAAGAGGTAAACTATTAACTGCCTGTCAGTAGAGTTGCCCTTTTTATACAGCTTCTTTAAGCGCTTTTTTGCCTTTTCCTTGTCTTCATAAGAAACCGCAATAGGGTAAAATTTTATCTTTAATACCGCTTCTTCCATCTCCTTGAGTTTTTCTTTAGCGTCCTTTTTATCCAAAATATCGCCCCAACAATTTTTTATTGTTTAAATTTAAATGATTATCTTATGACCTCGTTAGATAAAGCGGTTATTGCCTCTTATGAAAAAGGAGGGAAGAGGTTTGAACTCTATGTGGACCCTGATAACGCATACGCATATAAAGAGGGGAGAAAAAAAGATTTGAAAAATATATTGGTTGCAGAGGAGGTTTACAGCAATGCGCGCAAAGGAGAGCGGGCAAAGGCAAGCGACATAAAAGAGGTGTTCGGGACAGAGGATATCTATGAGATATTAAAGTTCATATTGGAAAACGGCGAGGTGCAGTTAACCACAGAGCAGAGGAGGAAAAAGACGGAGGAAAAGAGAAAGCAAATAATAGCAATAATAGCAAAAGAGGCAATAGACCCGCGCACCAACGCTCCCCACCCCCCTCAGCGTATAGAGCAGGCGATGGAGCAGGCAAGGGTGCATATAGACCCATTTAAGGATGCAAGGGCGCAGTTGGAAGAAGTGGTAAAAGCGCTTAGGGGAGTGCTACCCATGAAGTTCGAAAAAGTGAAGTTGGCAGTAAAAATCCCGGCAGTTCATGCTTATAAATGCTACGGCACCCTCAAAAGTTATGGGATAAAGCAGGAGGAATGGACGCCAAAAGGGGACCTTATAGTGATGGTGGAGTTGTTTGCAGGGATGAGAGGGGAGTTTTACGATAGAATAGGGAAGTTGAGCAATGGTGAAGCGGTAATAAAGGAGATCAATAAATAGGTGTGCCGCACACCCTGCACCGCTTCCCTCTCTTTTGAGGGATGGGGCAATTAGGACAGTAGACATGGTAGCGCAAACTCATAATGCGCCCCATAGCGCTCTTGAAGTTAAAGTCAAAGCTGCGCAACACCTGCACACCCTCCCACAACTTCACAACTGGCCTTGCAACAGTGCTAACAACAGACCTCCAAAAGCCCTCCCCTCTATAAGCACCCATCCTTCTTAACAGCATATTGGTGACCGCGGCCCTTGCGGTAATTTTCTCAGGCCAGAAAGGCACCGGTACATGCCATATAAAGAGCGGAAGAGCGATCCAGCCATAAGTTTTATTCTGGAGAATGCCCAACTCCCTCAACTCTCTCTCCCTTTGTATAGCCAAAGCATGCACATTTATCTGCCTTCTTATGGTGTGAGCAGCCGCCTCCTTGCGAATATTTCTGTCTAATTCTGCTAAAAGGTTTGCCTCTGCCAAAAGCCAATCAGCCATCGGAGAATCCACTCTCATCCTCATCCTATAATCATAATAACTTGCAGCAGGATTTACAGAGCCATGCATAGCGTAAACATACACCCCGCTTCTATTAAGGAAAGTATCTTGAGGGGAAGGTTTGATAGCACCTTTCCACATTTCATATCCTGCAATCATTTTATGTTCCAAAGAGCCGCCGTAAATAAGCTTTAACTTGCCAAACAACCCAAAGAATTTGTTTTGGGAAAATCTAAAGGCAAAGGGGTTTATGCTTTGGAAGGCCTCCCGCATCCTAGGCATGGTGCGCTCCCACATAGAGAGAGGGTTATCTGTAATATCCCATCTACCAGCCGCCCCGTGCGCCGCCGCCTGCAGCGATTTCCCAAACACACCCATCACACGCCTTGAACCCCACAAATCAATTTCAGGAAGGAAGAAAGAGTGGAGCTTAAATGCAAGCATCTCAGTTTTAGAAAGTGCTCCATTTAGAACATCAGAATAAGGATAAGGAATAATGGGACCAAAATGTTTTAACGCAGCAAGTTTTTGTCTATAAGATAAAGAAGATGAGATTTTAAAGGCATTTCTATCAATAGCGACATCCCAAACATGATGGAAACGTCCATGTGCAATTTGCACTATACGATAAACACGCTTTTCTTCCTCGCTCAAATATTCAAATCCTTTTCCGCTCATAATATCCATTGCAAGTCGCGCGCTCTGCTGCCTATAGTATTCAGTGGTAGGGGTAATTGCATAAGAACCGGGTATTATAGGACCGCCCGTATCCAACATTACCTTATCCCACCAATCAGCAAAAGCAAGCCAGGTGGATTTAAAGGCAGAGGAAATAGCTTTGCCGCTCTTCCACTCCTCCATTGCCTTCTCCCCGCCGAACATCTTCAAAATTTGAGGGGGCTCGGGAGGAGCATCGCTCAAGGGCTTTAAAACCACCTGCATATCTTTCCAATAGCTCTCATAATCACCTGTCTGCTTAGAATAATTCCAAACAATGGTTGCAAGGGATTTAAGTTTAGAAACATCTCTAACCACATCGCCGCCCTCTTTTGCCCATCTCTCCACAATGCTTATATAAGGCGCCCAGAGATGGCGTTCCTTTCTATCCTTCAAATTCCTAAACACCTCCAGCATAAGGCGGTCAAAGGAAAGGAAAGATAGTTCTTCCAAACTTATCTTACCGAAAACCTCTTCCCTCCACCAACGCTGCTCTTTACAGAAGCGCAGCAGGTCCCTTCTCAATCCCTCTATAAATTGCTGGTAATGTGCTCCTCTTGCTTCAATCTCCTCAGGCCTTCCAAATCTCACCACCTCATTGTCTGGGTCAAACCTCACCTCTTTGTACTCTCTTCCGCGCTCTGTGTGCACCACTGCGCGTAATACCACCGCAGCGCGCAAAATAACATCAGCATCTCCCACATTCATTTTAGGAGTGTAGAAAACAAACCCGCCTTCATAAGTGCCTATCAAGACGCGCTTAGAGGAGGCA
>JALWZW010000019.1 GCA_026992595.1 Microcaldota archaeon
CTCTTAGTGGTCTTAGCAGCAGTGGTATATGGTATTGGCCAAGTGATGGGAGCAGAGACAAGAGCGCGTGCTTCAGTATGGGCAACCTCTATGATTATAGGTGCTGTGATTGCGCTTGTTATATACTTGGTGGTTCCTATGATTATTGGGCAGTTAGTGCCTGGAGGGAGCGGTGGAGGAGCTACTGGCTTCAATTGCAACTTTAATATCACTTGAGGCCTTTAGCAACTCTCAAGTAATCCCTTAGAGGTGTCTTTTATGAAAAAGGGGTTGGTTGCGTTTGCTCTTATGCTTATCTTCGCGGGAGTAGTGATGGCAAGTAGCGATCCTGCGGCCAAGTTGGAGAATGCTATTGATCAGTTGTGCGGTACTGCTATTGCAATCCTAGGCGCAGCAGTAATGCTCTTAGTGGTCTTAGCAGCAGTGGTATATGGTATTGGCCAAGTGATGGGAGCAGAGACAAGAGCGCGTGCTTCAGTATGGGCAACCTCTATGATTATAGGTGCAGTGATTGCTTTGATTATTTATGTAGTTCTTCCCACCGTTTTGGCTACTTTGATGGGTGAAAATATCGAGTGCGGTACAGGAGGTGCTGTGGTAAGGGGTACTACCGGAACCTCTCCTTAGTGTTTCCAGCCCCTCTTTTTTAATCCTTTCCTTTTTACTTTCTTTTTATGTTTTTGAGCACTGGTGTTAAGGATTTGGACGATATTCTGGAAGGCGGTTATCCTAATCCTGCCAATATTGAGTTTTTAGGGCCAAGCGGGATTGAGAAGGAGTTGTTGGCCTACCATTTTGCCGCGGCTGAGCCAGAGAGGGCTTATATTGTGTGCTCCACCGCCTCTCCGCAGGAGGTGGTTTCTAAGGCATCTGCTTACGGTATCAATCTCAGCCGTATGGGCTTTATTGATTGCTATTCTGAAGAGCAGCCCACTTTGAAAGTTATTAGGGTGCCCGGGCCTTCTGCGCTTAATGACCTTTCTTTGGCTTTGGTGGAGGCGATAAGAAATGGGGCGAGGAGGATTGTTTTTGATACCCTCTCTGCCTTTATTCTAAGAAACCAGTTAGATTCTCTGAACAAATTTCTTACCGTTATTGAGGGAAGGTTTAAGCAGGCGGGCATCACCGCGCTTTATTTGGTAGACAAAGGGGTTCACACCTCGCAAACCCTGAGCGTTATTGAAAGCGGGATGGATGATGTTTATAATATGGAGGAGGATAAGCACCTTTTACTCCTCTCCTTGCCAGGTGTGGAGGTGAAGGTGCCGCTTAAGATGACACCTGAAGGTTTGGTGGTGGTCTGATGGATATTCTCACCGAAATGTCTGAAAAAGGGATTAAAGCGGCTATTGCAAACCACGAAGGAAAGTTGCTAGGTTCCACCCTTCCTTTAAAAGAACGGGATGGTGAAGTGCTCCTTTCCGCAGTGCGTGTGGGCGATTTGTTGGGCAAAAGGGTAGGGGAGTGGAACGAGATAGAGTTAAAAACCACCAACGGCTATGCGCTCTTGCTAAAAGGCAAGTATATTGTGTTGCTGTGGGCAAGGGATAATTCCTACAAAGCGATGATGCGCGAATATGCAGAGAAGATTTTTAGATTATGATTAGGGGCTTGGTTGCAGGTGCGGCAGCAGGCCTTATCCCGGGCCTCCATCCAAACAATTTGGCCTATTTTTTCACCAGTTCTTCAGATGTTGCAGCCCTTATTACTGCCTACTCCTTTTTCTCCCTTGTCCCCTCTCTCCTTTTCTCCCTTCCCTCTTCTGAATTCTCCTCTCTTGCCGCTTCTTCTAAAAGAAGTTTAAAAACCGCGGTTGCCTCTGCCTTCTTTTCTCTCCTCCTATCTTTAGCCCTTTCTCCCCTTGCGCTTTGGCTTTTGCCCCTGCTTTCTTCCTCTCTTTCCCCTTTTATTTTCCCCTTTCTTTTAACCGCCTCCCTGCTTTTAATATTCAAGGAAAAGCGCCCTTTCTACGCTTTCCTCATTTTTTCACTTGCCGGCTTATTAGGTTTCCTTTCCTTCCGCCTCTCAGAGCCCTTTTTGCCCCTTTTTGGAGGAATGTTTCTTTTTTCCTCGGGGTTGAAAGCAGAAGATGATGGCATTTTGCATAAAAAGGCGCTTCTTC
>JALWZW010000020.1 GCA_026992595.1 Microcaldota archaeon
AAAAAGCAGCAAGAAGAGAGCGCTCCACTTCGTCGAAGCGCCGCTCATTGAATTTATAAATAAGAGAAGGGAAAAGAGCCAAACTTATGGGGAGGAGAAAGGGAAGGTTAGCATAGAAAGCAAGGAAGGCGATTAAAGAGGGGAGCGCAACATAAAAGTTTATCTTTTCTCTATACATGGATTGGGAGAGAAGAAGGAATATTAAAGAGAGGGAGGGGAAGAGGAAAAAGATGAAAGGAGTAAAATCAGATTGAGTGGTTAGAGAATAGATAAGTAAAAAAGTTGGGATAAGCACCGCGCTTGCTACCACACCCAAACTTAAAAGAGAGGATTTGGAAGCGCTTTCTTTTATTCTGTGCTTCTGCACATTTGCCAACTCTTCGCCCATCTTCACCAATTCAAAGCCATTTGCGCCTATGGAATAGGCATTAGCCAGCTGCATAAAAACGCGCTTTACATTTTCTGAGTAAGGTTTGGCAAATTCAATCAGCGCATCTTTGATGTTTAAATCCTTTCTTAAAGGGTAGCCCAAACCCTCTTCTATAGCCCTTTGAAAAGGGACATTTAGCATGAGGAGGATGCCCACCGTCCTTATTTTCATAGGCAACTCTTCTTCAATCTTTGCGCTTTGTTCTCTTAATTTAAGTTTGGGGTAATAAATAGCAAGGGAGAGCACAAGCGCAAATACAAACGGGGCCAATAAAAGAGAAAGGAAGGCGGAGAGAAGAGCAAGGAAAAAAGCAAGGGCTAAGGAATAAAGAATGTAAGAAGATGGATCATAACCTAAAAATTTTACCTCCTTTTCACTGCTAAAAGAAATCTTCATAATTCCCCCTGAACAAAGGAATAAAAGTCGTTGAACTTTAAAGGCGCTTTGTTTAGAAGGGCTATCCTTTTTTCTAAAGCGCCCTTGCCAAAGCATTCTTCTATTTTGCCCATCAACGCGCTCTCTTTCTTAAACCTTTTCCCATCAAAGATCAATTCATCTCTGTTTGCCACCTCCACTATGCGCCTCACTTCCTGCTTTCCTTCTCTAAACACCACCATCCTTCTTTGCACCACCACGCAATCCACCACATTTAAATCCTCTTCTCTGATACCATAACTTCTCAATCTCGCAAATGCCTCCTTTGCTCCTTGAGCATGGAAGGTAGCGTAGCAACCTCTCGCCTGCCCAGAGAGGAGGCTATCAAAGAGCGCCTCCACCTCTTCCTTACTCCTCACCTCGCCTACAATGGTGCGGTCAGGCCTCATTCTCAAACTATCATATATAAGGTCTTTTAAAGAGATGTTCATATTGGCAACCAACCGCACCTTATGCTCATGAGGAATATTTATTTCAGGCGTTTGTTCTAAAATAAGAATGCGTTCGTTTTTGGGGATAAATGAGAAGAGGGCGTTTAAGGTGGTGGTTTTCCCGCTTCCGGTGTTGCCGGCAATGATAATGTTAGAATCGCATTGGATTAAGAGCGAAAGGAAGGCCATCAGTTCAAGAGGGGCTAAAGAGTTGTTTATAAGTTCTTTGGGCGAAAAGGGGTCCTCTCTAAATTTTCTTATAGTAAGTTCTCCTTCTGAAATGGGCGGGAGGGAGGCATGGAGTCGGGAACCATCGCTTAAAACTGCATCTAAGCGAGGGTTCTGTAGCGTGATATGTCTTCCTATAGCAGAGGTCATTTTGTTAACAACTTCTACAAGTTTTTCCAAATCAGTAAAAGATGCGTTGACCTTTTTCCACCCTTTGTTTCTTACATAGACATAGACCGGCCTCTTAATACCCACCACGCTTATTTCTTCTATCTCAGGGTCTTTTAGCAAGAAATCTAAGAAACTATATCCAAAGGTATCTTTCTTAGCGATTTCTGTTAAATAGTGTCTTTGCTCATGGTCAAGGTAAAAACCTAATTCCTTCGCAATATCGTCTATTGAGCACCTGTCCCCTTCCTTTAACCTTTCAGAGAATTTTTTAACAATAAGTTGTTCCTCACTGCTGAGTTTAGGAAGGTTTAAACAATAATCTCCTTCCTCTAAAACCTCCCAACCAATCATTATTAATATATTATCTGGGGTAGAAATTAAATAAATGAGGGTCAAAATAGCGCATCCTTGGATGTTTAGAGATTCTGCCTATTATAAATACTTGGGGGAAAACCCGCCACCTACTGTGGAATATGTGAATAAGGAAAAGAAAGGGGCGCGTTTTTTTGGAAAAGGGCTGAAAGCATATTTAGGAGTTAAATTGGCAATACATTTCATAAGAAAATTTTTCCCAATTCCTAATATAGTAATAGAGAACGAAGGGGCAGATTTGGTGCACTGCGGAAGGTGCATAAATATAGGCAAACTTCCTTATGTGGTGGATATAGAAGATTTTTGGTCTTTGGGAGGGGTTAAAGCATACTTGCCTTTTGGAAGAATGTTTATAGCGCGCCAATTAGCATCACCAAAATGCAAAGCAATCCTTCCGTGGACAAAGCATGCAAAAGAGAACTTCCTAAGAATATTTGACAAACGCCAAATAGTGGAGAAAACAGAGGTGGTTTATCCAGCAGTACCTCTTCAAAAATATGAAAAAAAAGAGGAGGCCATTATATATATTGCAAGATATTTTTGGGTAAAAGGGGGAATGCTGGCATTAGAAGTGATGGAAAGAATAAAAGCAAAATATGATGTAAAATGCTATGTGGTGGCCGATGTGCCTTCTAAATTAAAAAGAAAGTACAATCTGGAATTTTTAGGAACAATGCCTTTTGAAAGATTAAAACCATACTTTTCTAAGAGCAAACTGCTCCTCTATCCAACCTTATCAGATACCTTTGGCTTTGCAACTATAGAGGCGATGTCCTTTGGATGCCCTCCTATAGTAACCAAAACAGAAGATAACTATATGGAAGAGATTGTGGAAAGGAGATATGGAAGAGTGGTTGATGCAAGAGGGTTAAAACCTATAGCTACTGTAGCTAGAGATAAGAGATTTTTTGAAGTGGTGGAAAAGCTAGTGGAGGAAGTGGCCGCTCTGCTCGAAGATGGGAAAGAATGGAAAAAACTTTCAGAAGAGTGTAGGAAAGAGATAAAAGAGGGGAAGTTTTCTATAAAAGAGAGAAATAAGCGGCTGGAAGAGGCCTATTATAAAGGATTTAAAAAATAAACGGAGAAAGTAAATTATGGGAAAAATTTTGTGGTTTACTGGTTATCCTTGCTCAGGCAAAACCACCCTCGCAACCATGCTTAAAAGCCATTTAGAAAATGTAAGAATACTGGACGGTGATGAATTAAGGAAGACATTGAGCAAAGATTTAGGATTTTCTCCTGAGGACAGGAAAAAACACAACGAGCGCGTGATAAAGCTTTTAGAGGAAATAAAAGACCAGCATGATTATATATTGGTTTGCTTAGTATCCCCTCTAAGAAAAGTAAGGGAGGAAGCGAGAAGAAGATTGGGGAAAGATTTTGTGGAAGTTTTTGTATCCTGTCCGCTTGCTGAATGCATTAAAAGAGATGTGAAAGGACATTATAAGAAGGCATTAAATGGAGAGATACAAGATTTTACAGGAGTGCACCAACCCTATGAGGAGCCGCTTTTTCCTGAAATAATTGTATATACTGCAGTAGAGAGGCCGGAGGAAAGCGTAAAGAAAATATTGGAGTTTTTGGGGAGGTAATATGGAGGTACCGCTTTATTTTGCTATTGAAGCGCGCAACCTAAAAAAAGGGCTCTATGGCATCAACCGCTTTATGGGACCTGAAGAGTTGGAGAGGGTGCTAGAATGGGATTACCCCGTTCCTATTTGTTTAACAGTAAAGGAAAAGCAATTTAAGAAAATTGAAGAGGGAGAAAAGGTTAAACTGACCTTTGAAGGTATAAAAGTGGCTGAAATAGAGGTTGAGGAAAAATTTTATTTCCCTGTAGAAGAGTATGGGCTCAGGTTATATAAGAAAAAAGAGCATCCGGGATATCAACTTTTCACCCAGCACCACACCCCCTTCGGAATTGCGGGCAAGGTGCTGGAAGTAGAAAATGCTGACCTGAACTTAGAATGGAAAACGGTCACAGGTTTTCAAACAAGGAACATACCGCACATAGGTCATGAAAAGGTGCATAGAAGAGCATTGGAGATAACAAAGGGGCTTTTATTGACGCCGGTGTTGGGCATAAAAAATAGAGGAGATTTTAGAAATGAAATTATAATGGATGCCTACAATACTTATGTAAAAGTGCTTGAAGAGAATGCTGCGCTTAAATTTTTATTCCTAAATATGCGCTATTTAGGGCCGAGAGAGGCAGTGTTTCATGCAATAGTGCGCAAAAATTTAGGATGCACGCATTTTGTGGTAGGAAGAGACCATGCAGGGGTAGCCGGAATGTATAAACCTTACGAAGCTTATGAAGTTGCTAAAAGTTTAAACTTAGGGATTGAGATCATCGGGGTAAAAGAAGTAGGGTTCTGTGAGGAATGCGGGGAAGCACGGGAAGTGGAAGAATGCCCCCACCCTAAAAAGAAGATAAGCGGCACCTATATTAGAGAAAAATTGAGAAAGGGGGAAAATCCGCACCCCTTTTTGAGAAAGGAGATTTTAGAAGCAATAAAAAAACATAAGAAGCTTTTTGTGGATGAAGAGGAAGGAGGCATAGGGGATGTGTTTAAGAGAGAAACTGGGACATATTAAGAGGTTGAGGTTTTTTGTTTGGTAAATAAGACATATTTTTAATAATGTTTATAAAATCTTAGAATTAATGGGAAAATTTCTTATTTTGGCAGGGTTTCCTAAATGTGGAAGTACTGCTTTGGCTTCTTATTTAGGACAGCATAGAGATATAGCCCACCCCCTTAAAGAACCCTATTCATTTTTAGAGGGGAAAAAATTTTATGGAGAGGAGGGAAGGTCGCCGTTTTTATGTATTCCTCAAGATTCTAGACGGGAAGTAGTATTTGGTAATAATAAAGATAAAAATTACATTATGGATAGCAGTATAGGGTACTTTTGGCGCCTAAAAGGAAAAGAGTTCAAACAAAAAATAAAAGACGAAGCAAAAATACTCTTCTGCATTCGCAACCCTATTGATAGGATAAAAAGCACCTATTTTTTCTCTGTTTATTGGAAAGCAAGTGTGGAGGAATGGCTCACTAACGAGCCATCGCTCTATCTCTACTTTTCCTACTATCCTTTCATAAAAGATTATACCGAAGCATTTGGAAAAGAGAATGTTAGAGTGGTGCTGAGCGAAGAACTTAGAGAAAGACCACAGGAGGTATGCAATCAAATATTTGATTGGTTAGGGCTTGAGAGAATAGAGATTAAGAAAAATACCATAAATAAAACATATCCCATTAACAATCCTCGGTTGATAAGAAAAATAAAAAAAATCACCAACTCCCTATCCAGATGGGCAGTGCAAAGTCCTTTTAAAGAACCTTACCTCAAGCTTTTGGAAATTTTAGCAACCTATAACCTCACTCCAACTAAAATTATAGGAAGAGTATCTGCAACCCAAAAAAACCATATAGAATTAAAAGCAGAAGTAAAAGAGTTTTTATTTAAAGATTATATGAGAACTATGGAGTATTGCCATAAAAGAGAAATCCTCCTAACATCACAAAAGAGATAAAATGCAAAAACTCTTCTCCTTACGCATAGATAACACCTCCTTTTTAAATCCTGCTTGTTGGGCTTTTTTTATAGACCACCTTATTTTTTTAGGGAGAGAGGAAAAGGAAAGAATGGATTTATCCAAATCCACAACCACCCTTTTCTTTTTATCAAAAACATTGAAACCTTTTAAATTAAGTTTTGTTATGCTTCTAATCCCTTTTTATCAAAAAAGCAGTATATAAAGCATCCTCACCCAAACAAAAAAGAGGTTTGATATTATTATAAGTTTCAGTAACAACCTTAACCCATTCGGGTGTATGCTGAAAATGAGAATCGTATCTGGCCAACAACTCTTGCCACCGCTTTGTGTCAGTGAAAGCATTATAAAGCATCAAATAAAATAAACAAACACCCATTTAAAGATTTTATGAGATAAATAGACATGTCGCTCATACATCGTTTTTTAATTTTCCCCTATGGTAAAACCCTAATAGACAAGGTAAAGCTAGTTTTCTTCACCTTGATGTTTCCCATCTACTTTATATTAAAAGACCTATGGCCATCTGTTTCTACATATATTGCTAAAATGCCATTTGAAGTTTTTATTTCTTATAAAAACAAAATTCTCGCCCTCCCCACTTTCGATTCCATCAACCATTTTTCTCAACTTTTTTTCAGAGAAAAAAACACTTTAGAAGCAATAAAATACGATAAAAGAAAAAAATTCTTCATAGATGTGGGGGCACATATAGGTACTCTTGCCATATTTTGGACTGACTATTATGAAGGTGGAATAATGATTGAACCTAACCCATCCTCTTTTAAAGTTCTCAAAAAAAATATAAAGATAAATAATATCAGAAACGCCCTCCTCATACCGCAAGGAGCATTCAGTAAAAATGAACACAAAAAGCTTTTTTTAAACGAACTAAATAGTGGAAGAGCAAGTATTAAAGAAGAGTCCTCAACCCCCATAATTATTGAAGTAAAGAGACTAGATTACATATTAAAAGAAAAAAAGATAGATCCCCAAGACATTTCATTTATTAAGATTGATGTGGAAGGTGCGGAGTTAGAAGTCCTTAAAGGAGCGAAAGAGATTTTGAAAAGGGGGAAGCCGATTATAGTTTTTGAAGCATGGAACACAACTGCATTTAATAGAGTAAAAAGATTTTTGGAAGATTTTAAATATAATAGATTTATACGCTTAGATAAATACAATTATGTGGGGATAAGAAACAATGGATAAGATAATCATCTGTGGTTTTCCTAAATGCGGTAGCAGTGCGCTTGCAGATATGCTTTCACAGCACCCTAAAATAGAAATGAAAGGGAAAGAACCCTACCAATTTCTTGAAATGAAGTTGATTAACCGACTCCCTTTACTCTCTGCCCAAGGCCTCCGACCTCAACTCACACCACAAACTAGCAACCTCGATGCAAGTATAGGATATTACTTTTTTCTTAATAAAATACCGGAAAGTTCACGAATTATCTTTATAATAAGGAATCCACTACACAAACTAAAAAGCCTCTACTGGTTTTCCATAAATAATATAGCGCATTTTGAAAGATGGCTATCAAACGAACCCTCTCTATTTTATTTTTTGCAATATTATCCAGCCATCTCAAGATATGTGAAAAAATACGGGAAAGAAAATGTAAGAGTGGTTATCTCAGAAGAACTTCAGGAA
>JALWZW010000021.1 GCA_026992595.1 Microcaldota archaeon
CTGTGGAGAAACTCAAATATTATGCAGATAGAGCGGAGTTGTGCATTACTGTTATTACTCTCATTCAACTTTTTGAAAGCATCAAAGACGAGCAGTTGGTAAGAAAATTTTCCTCAAGCGTTACCGTTCTCCCTTTAGACCAAAAAGCGGTTTTCATCTCTCAAAAACTGCGCTCTGAATTAAAGGGCGAACTTCCCAAAGGGCAGGATATCTTACTCAACGCTGCTATTTGCATTGCTAACAACGCTCTTTTATTTACACGTAGCCCTTGGAAATTTGAAGGGATTAGGGCATTGCGCAAGATTTAATATTTTTGCCGAACATATATTTGACAATAAACGAACGCTGTGTGGTTGCTATGGATAAGGTTAAAATGGAGATAGCGGGCGAAATCTCTCTTTCTGATGACCCCGGAAGCACCATGCGCAAATGGAGGGAGATTTTTGAAATCTCTCAGGTTGAATTGGCCAAATATTTAGGCATCTCTGTTTCTACTATAAGCGATTATGAGAGTAATAGGAGAAAATCGCCGGGCACTGCGGTCATAAAAAGGTTTGTGAATGCGCTTTTTGAAATTGACCTTGCGCGCGGCGGCAACATTATTTCAAAGTTTAAAGAAAAGGAAAATACCAATGAATATTTTGAGGCGCATGAGTTTGCGCGCTCCCTTCTTTTAGATCAGTTTGTGGATTTGATAAAGGGTAAGGTTATAACTAACAATGACATTACTGACCAAATAAGGGTTTATGGATATACTCTTATTGATTCTATTAAAGTAATCTTAGATATGCCTTTTTCCTATTTCCACCGCCTTTACGGCAATGTTAATCAGCGCGTATTTATCTTTACAGGTGTCTCTACCGGAAGAAGCCCTTTTGTGGTGGTGCGCGTTTCTCCTGCAAAGCCCTCTGCCATCGTCCTTCATGGATTGCAGGAAAAGGATGTGGATAAGTTGGCTATTGCGATTTCTGAAAGGGAACACATCCCTATGATTTTGTGCAACACTCCTTTAGAGGAGATAAGGAAGGTGTTGAATAGGATATGAAGTTAATTTATTATGATAAAAAAAGCGGCGAAGCGCTAATTTTAATAGAAAGTGTGGAGGATTTATGGCATTTAGAAAAAATACTGACTGAGGGCGATTTGGTAGAGGGGCGAAGTTTTAGGGTTTTTAAGCAGGGCGGCAAAGAAGAAAAAAAGCCCGTCACTCTTCGTTTAAGAGTACAGAAAACTTCTTTTTCTAAATATGCTAATAGGTTGCGTGTTTTAGGGGTCATAGAATGGGGAAAGCCAGAAGAGTTTGTTCAATTAGGAAGACACCACACTTTGGAACTTTCCCCCGGAGATAAGGTTAAGGTGGTAAAGGAATGGAAGGGCTACCATTTAGAGCGTATTAGAGAGGCAGAAAGGGCGGCGCGGAAAGTGAAGGCGCTTATTGTTTTAATAGATGAGGAAAAGGCGCAGGTGGCAGAAGTGAGGGTATATGGTGTGGAGTTTGGGCCTGTTATTTATAATAGAAGCAGCAAACGGAGCGGCGTGGAGGAAAGGGAAAGGTTTTATGATGAGGTCCTTTCTTGTTTAGAAGGTAAAACTATTATTGTGGCAGGACCTGGTTTTGAGAAGGAACGGTTTAAAAAGCATGCTGAGGAGCGGGGCTATAAAGTTATTCTAGAAAGTGCGAGCACTGTGGAAAGGAGCGGTATTATAGAATTGTTAAAAAGGCGCGTGATAGAAAAAACCTTAGGGGAAGTAAGGGCGGAAAGGGAGTTGGCAGCGGTGGAAGAAGCGTTAGAGGAAATTTATAAGGAGAGAAACGCTACTTATGGTTTAGAAGAGGTTAAAAAGGCGGCAGAGTACGGCGCTGTAAAAAAGCTTTTAGTTCTGGACCAATTGCTAAGAAGCAGGGAGGAGGTTGAAAAGGTCGCTGATATGGTGGAAAAACAAGGAGGGGAGATCCTAATAATCTCTGCCGAGGGAGAAGCAGGAGAGAGGTTAAAGGGCTTTGGCGGTTTGGTTGCTTTATTGAGGTTTAAGGTTGATTAGTGTTTTAAATGTAGTAAAA
>JALWZW010000022.1 GCA_026992595.1 Microcaldota archaeon
CCCTCTCTCCTTGCTATCTCCACTATCTCATCATTCGCGCTATCGCTTACTCCCAACTTCTGCAAAAGGGCGTGGTTTTGGTACATGAGCGATCCTATGCGCTTCCACTGCTTCCTAAAAAGCGCCTCCACTGCTTCCCTTTCCACCGCTCTATACTCCTCGCACAACCTTTCAAACTCTTCAGGGTTATTTTCTTTAAACTTTCTCACCTTTGCCACCAATTCCGCGGTCCTACCCTGCTTTTTGGTCCAGCACACGAGGAGGGAAGGGAAGGGGCAAGAGAGGATGCGCGGTTTTTCCCCTCTAATAAATTCTACCGCTTTTTCAAAGCATGACACCGTGTTATCTATGCCGCTAGGGTTGCCATGAAACACCTTTTCTCCCTCATAAGCCACCTCGTTTATCCCCTCTTGGCTTAGCCCCAGCCCCCACTTGGCGTTAATCTCTCTTGCAAGCGCTACACAAAAAGCGGCAGAAGAGCCAAGGCCGCCCCCCACTGCCAATTCACTCTCTATCCTTATCTTTATATTCTTCTCTATCCTGCATTTTTCGCATATTTTCTCAACCGCTTTGGCGGTAAGTTCGCGGTTTATAGCAAGCGCTGTTTCTATGCTCAATCTCTCGCTCTCCTCTGCTTTCACGCGCATATATTTTTTATAAGGAATTGCAATGGCAGGAAGCTTATAGACCACAAAATGTTCTCCAAAAAGGATGATTTTTCCGCACCCTTTAGCCATGCTACCAGTCACCCTTTAGGCAACCTGCCGCGCGGTTTAGGTATTTTTACATCAGGATATGCTTTGATAATAGCGTTAAGGTCTGGATAGGGAGGGTAGCCCACTGCCACCAACTCCTCTAACAATCCCTTTCCCTCTTTTTCCACCGCCTCCACCAGCGCGCTGTACGATTTCCTCTTTTTCCCCTCCTTTAATCTTTCCCCTGCAAAATCCCAACTCTTCCTTATAAGCGTGTTGTCAATGCTCCCCAAAAGCGCGCCCACCTCGTGCTCTTTTTTAGGGCTGGTTTTTTTAATGGCTATCCAATCTCTATACTTTGCTATAAACACCACCCCTTCCTCCTCATCTATCCTTTCAGGCGCTAACCGGGTGGTGAGGCGCGGTTTAAATGTTTTGCCGCTTTTCTTTAGAAGGATGTTTAAAAAAGCGGATTCTGCCAAAGGCCTTAATTCCTTTTTATAAGCGCCCACTATCTCCTCAAACCGCTTTTTATTGCTTTTAAGAAAGGCGCTTGGACCTCCTGCTCTCTCTATACCTCCCTCCACCTCCTTTTCCATCTCTCCGTATTTTATTCCTAAAAATTCAAATGCAAACGGCTCTATATAATCGCTTATCTTCACCAACAGCGCCGCCACATCGCTTTCTCCCGCTTTGGAAAGGTCATATCTTTCTCCCGCTTTCATGCCCTTATAATCAGCGCTAAAGATAATCTCGTCTTCTCCTTCCATGCTTATTTTCTTTCGCGCATTATATTTAAGGTTTATTCATAAGTTTCATAAGCGGCTCTGCCAACGGCCTCACCTCCCATTCGCCCGATTCCTCTCCTTGCTTTTCCATTCTCGTTTCATATATAACAGCTATAAAGAACCCTCTGGGCGGCCTGTAAATCTTTTCTCTCCTCATCTTCCTCATTATTTTTCTATGCACCTCATCATGGCAAGGCCTGCACAGTAAGCTTAGGTTTCTCATTTCATTTCCGCCCCCAAAAGAGCGCGGCACTATATGGTGGATGGTAAGCCGCACATTACCCTTTTCCTTCACCCCGCAGCAAAAGCAGCGCCTTCCGAACCGCCTTCTTACCTCTTTTTTCACATCTCTTGGAACTTTTCCAACCACATTCCGAAATAAAAGAGTTTTTTGCCGCATCAATATAAAGAGGTAAAATATTTTTAAAATATTTT
>JALWZW010000023.1 GCA_026992595.1 Microcaldota archaeon
ATATAGAGAGGTTTATAACTTCTAAACCTGCAGTGATTATGTTTGTGGGTGTTAATGGCTCTGGCAAAACCACCACCATTGCCAAAATCGCTCATTTGCTTAAGAAGAAGGGGTATAAGGTGGTTTTGGCTGCTGCAGATACTTTTAGGGCGGCGGCGGTGGAGCAGTTAGAGGCGCATGCCAAAAAGTTGGGAATTCCTCTTATAAAAAGGCCTTATGGCTCTGACCCCACTTCTGTCGCTTATGATGCGGTCAATTTTGCAAAGGCGCGCAACTTTGATGTGGTGCTTATAGATACTGCGGGCAGACAGAGCACCAATGTTGGGCTTATAAATGAGATGAAGAAGATGGCGCGCGTTATAAAGCCGCATGCTAAAATTTATGTGGGTGAAAGCGTTGCAGGGAGCGCTTCTGCAGAACAAATAAAAGAGTTTCATGAGGAAATTGGCCTGGACGGCATTATTTTAACTAAGTTAGATTGCGATGTGAAAGGAGGGGTGGCGCTTTCTATAAGGTATTTAACTGGCGTCCCTTTGCTTTATGTGGGAACCGGGCAGGGTTATGAGGACTTGCAACTTTTTAGCGGCAGGCACTTGGCAGCGCTGTTGGTATAAACATTTTTAAACTTTAATTGACACATTATTATTATGGGAAGATTTAGAGGAAGATGTGGTGATGAGAGGAATAAGGAGAGGAGGGATAGTGCTAGCACTCCCCGCCGTGGTGTGAGCGGGAAGGAGCCGCAAGTGGATGTGCCTCAAGGCGGGCGCCAAGCCGCTCAAACCAAAATTCCTGAAGAACTTAAGAAGAGGATAGATGAAGGTGCTGAGCGAGTAAGGAGGGAAGCTGAAGAAGGTAGGACAAAATGGGAGGAAGAGGATTTCGTAGACCTTCTGCGTAAGTGTGGTTTTCCTGGGCGGAAAAGATGGGACGAGTTAAGATGGGATTACTCTCAGAATACTCAAGGTTTTTGGAGGAAAGTGGGGAAGGGCGCTTTAGTTTTTGCTCAACTTGTTTTTGGGGCTATTTATCATATTACCGCTGTTCTTGCTTCCGCCACAAAGGCCATTGTTGAGGCGTTGGCTTCTGCATTGTTGGAGATTGTTAAAGGGGCTCTGAAGGTGGCTACAAAGTATGTTTTGCCTCTTGCAGTTGTGGTGGGGGGTACTGCAAGGGGTTGCGGTTATCTCTCCACCCGCGATTTAAATACAGTAGTGAAGAATAAGGTGACTTATATTTGCGGTGACCTGCGGGACCCTAGCACTTTAAGTTCCTGCCCTCCTGAAGCGGTGGAGGCGGCTCAGAAGGAAGTCACAAAGTATCTTCCTATAGATAAGGAAAAATTAAATAAGGCGTTAGCGCAGGTGAAGGAGGGCGACTGGCAAAAAGTGCTTGCTCTTCTGTTTGCTTTATTCTTTGGAACTCCTCGCCCTCGCCCTACTGTCCAAAGACCAAATGCCGATGTTTTAGGTTTTGAGTATAGGCAGGAGGAAGATTGCAGATTGCAGAACATTGCTGAATTGCCAGGCAGCTATAATGGAGCGCCTTTGGTAGTTGAGCGAGGAGAGGAATCGCCTTGGTGGTATTATGCTGGCGGTTATAAATTCACAGCCCCGCGGGAGATAGAGGGCAATAAGATTTGCAAAACTAATCTTAGAGTGGGCGGCTTTGTAACTGAGGAATGGGCTTCTTATGTACCTAACCCTCGCAAAATAGAAGCATGGGTTGGCTTTGTGGCACAGGAGGTACTTCCTTATTATGACCCTGTAAGGGGCATCTCTTCTCTTTTTGAGAGGTGGAGAACGCTGATGCAAAAAGATAGGGGTAAAATTTTGAGAGACCTTGTGAAAAAAAGGGTGCTTGTCCATCGCAGCGTTTTAGGGGCTGCGGTTGCAGGCGTTTCTGACTATAAGAATTTACAGTGGCTTGTGAATGCAAATGCGCAGGTGAGAAGGGCGGTTCTTGCCTATCTTTTAGGAGTTGCGCCTGTGAGGGTAAGGAAAGATAAGGCTGATGCGTTTGTAGAAAGCGTTCGCACATTGTGGAAGTCATCTACAGGTATAAAGCGCTTTAAGGAGAAACTCTCTAGAAAGGTTAATGAGGGAAATTTAAGATCCATGATGGAAAAAAGCAATTTAGAGGCAAGAGAAGCGTTAACCAAACTCTTTTTGGTAAGGCCTGATTTGGTGGGAAGCTCTTTCAGCGAAGAGTTTTTGAGAGAAAAAGCACAGGAATTTGCCAAACTCCATCCTTTTGCGGCAGGAGGAATTGCTTTGGACAACATCTATGAAAGCGGTGAGGAAGTTGGAAAGCGAAGGTAAGGAGAAGAAAAGGCGAAGGTAAGGAGAGGGGTTCATATTAGTTTCACCAACCCTCTCCCCACTTCCGGGATGTTGCCGCCGAATATTCCGGTGCTGTTTAGAATAAAGGTTATGGTTATAACCATCGCCACCAAAGGCGCTAAGCACACTGAAGTGGCTATATAGTAGACATATTTTAGATCTTCAATTGCTAAAATGCCTATCTGCTGGTCATTAGTTATTGTTGGAATGTTTTTGGATAGTTGTTGGAGGTTTGACATAACTTTTCCTTCTTCGCGCTTTGCCTTTATTACAGTTAAATAAAGGTTGTTTGTTTGCTTTATTTGGGGTGTGGTTGGTTTAGGTAGGGTGCAGGTGAAGAGGCCTTGTGAGATGCCTGTTATTTGAGTGGAACCTCTTATTTCGCATGAATAGATGCCGCTTGTTAGATAGGGTTGTGCAAGAGCGCTTATAAGCAGGTAGGAGAGCGGGAAGATGAAATACATGCCTAAGGAAAAAGCCATTAAGTAGGCGCCGCCTCCGCGCGTTTCTGCTGAACCTCTTAATAACACACCCAAAGCAAAAAAATACCCTCCAAAGTATTTTATGAATTGGAGGAGGGTAAGTATTACATAGTTAATTATGGTGTAGAATATAATTGCGTCTGCAAGAGATGCCGCTCTGTCCAGTATGTACTTAAAGCCACTTGCTCCTGAAGCCGTTTCACTCATGAAAAATTCATAACTAAGCGAAGAAGGGACTACAAGCAATCGGTATATATAATCTAATATTTTAAATACATCAAACCCACATTCTATTTGGTTTATCGGATAGAGCATTGCCCAATCTGCCAAAGTGTTGAAGGGAAAGACCGCACCAGGGTCTGGTCTACATCCATAAGAGACATAATAAAGCGCCTTTGCCAAGCTTATATCTACCAATCTCCCTCCATCTGCTATAAGCGGTTCCACAAAATTTATCACGCTCACCGCCACAAAAACAATAAGTACTGTGGATATGGCTACGCTAAATTCGTTTTTAGCAGTCTGTTCTAACTGTTTTAGACCCAATATTCGAGAAAACATTATCGCTAATGAAGCCAGAAGGACATTTAGTGTTGCTATTGCTATTGCTATACTTTCCCAATCCGGAATAATCGAAGCGGTAAACCCCATCATATCACCCTTGTGATGGCTGTTATATCTACCTCTTCTCCCAACATTTTGCTAATCCCTCTTGCTGCTTGTATAAATAAGAGGAGGTTTATAAGAGGTATTACTATCGCGGTAATAAATGCCATGGCTAAAAGCGGTAGTGTTATCCCTATTATTGCTTCTGTAAGCCCACCAAATACCCCTTTTATAACTTCTTTGAATAATGTTATGACGCCGTTATAAAGCCCTATTATGATGTTAGATGATTTTTTAAATTCCTCTTTGCTTGCATCTAAGGAGTTCACAAGCGTTTCTAGATTGGGACTGTTGCTCAAGAGGGAGGGCAAATCTCTAAATGTTATTAAAACACTGTTTTGTCCGTAGAGTATGCCATAAGCGATGATGTTTATAAGGGGGAGGATTGCCAAAAATGCTAAAGAAATGCCTATAAGAGCACCCCCTATTCTTCTTGTTGGGGTGAAACACCTTAGAAATATCCCTAACGGCAGATAATAGTTGAGGAAAAGGGCGGTGCCAAATGCAAACAACACCCTTTGCACCACTATAGAGAAATAGGCAAAGATAAGCGCTATGCCGCTGTTGTATAATAGTTGTTTAGCGGTAACTGCAATGCCTGCAAAGGGCTTGGTTACATAAGCAGCAGCACCTTCTTCTGAGACTACTGTTCTTGTTCCTATTTCATCCACCGCTATAATAACAGTATAAACGCTTCCAATCCACCCTTTAAGGTCTTCTTCTAATACTTCATAATATTTATACGCCGCTTCATATAGTGGTGTGTTGCTGGTGATGCTTTGTGTGCCAGCGGACTGAGGGATAAGTGGCGTTGGCAGAAAGGTGCCTATTTTTAGCAGAGGGAGCGCGGTAAGAAGGGCGCTTATTATAATAAGAATTACTGCCGATGCAATTACTTCGTATAACTCTATTTTTGCAAATGCTTTTGTTCTCTCATCTTTAAAAACCACTCCCCATAAATAAAAAAGACCTATAAGCATGGTGGAAGCTATTAAGAGCATCGCGCCAGTTGCTTCAAACTGGAGCAACTGGCTGTTGGGGCAGGTGTAGGAAATTATCTGTTGGGGAGTACACACTATTTCTACCATATTATCACTATATGATGCGCAGGAATGAGAAGAAATTAACATCAACCTGGAAGAACTTGGCAAACTCTTTTGCAGCGGTCAATGTAACAAACACTGCAATAAACGGCATAAATAACCCTAAAAATACAGTATAATATACTGAATTATTAATAATATCTATCATTAGCCCTATCACTGTTCCTACAAAGAAGGGAAAGAACACACCAGTTAGAAACACAAGCGCAAAGATGGAGAAAATGGCAAATATGTAGCCGCTTGTTTCGCTGAAAAGGAGACCTATTTCGCTCGGGTCTATCATATAGAACCTTAGTATTTTGTGGCTTTCATAGGTTATAAGTATCATTACAGGATAAATTAAGGCAAGCGCTAGCATTATCGCAAGAAGCCCCTCTCCCATATTGCGGGTAGGCGGAAAGGCGCGGAAGAGAATGCCTAAAGGAATAAAAACGCTCCAAAGGTATTTCTTTATAAAGCAGAGAAGGATGAGGTGGAGAAGCCATTCCACCATTGCCATGGCTATTGTTTGAAGCACCGTTCCTATAAAGTCAATAAATGGCTTCACAATAGGCCCTAAATCAAAGGTATACATTGTTCTTGGATTGGTACCTAAGGGGAAAGTGATGGAAAAGATTTGGTATAGGTAGTAGTTGAAGAGAAGAAGAGTGCCTGTCATCTGCGCCATCTCACCGTAAATGAGGCGGGAAGCAGACATTGCAGCGTCTATATATGTGTTTTCTTTTGCATATATGGGGTCCGCGGTAGAGGAAGAGGAAAACTCAAACCAAAACTGCGAGGAGGAAATTAGCGTTATAATGACAGACAATCGCCATAATGTTGTTCCTAAATGATATAGTTCGTCTTTTGCCATCGCAACAAGCCCTGGCAGTTGCAACGCTTCTCCTGCCATTATCGCTAGCCCTATAACTATTCCTATGAGGATAAGCACCATTCCTGTTGGAATGAGCCATGATGCTTGTGCGCGGGAAGCAGGGAAAGGCGCTTCGCATGCCTGCCCACCCCCAAAACTACGGTATAAAAATTCAAACATCTTGGAAAAGCTTTTTACTCCTGTAAATTGCGCATCCACCCACTGCTCTGTTTGCTCCTTTACCTCTTTTATAACCTCTTCTCCTCCTGTTGCGTAAGAAAATGAAATTATTAATAGCGCAACTAGCAAAGCCGCCTTTTTCATCATATCAACCTTGTTAACCCTGCTATCTCAATATCTCCTCCTAATGTTATTGACAGAGATCTTATAGAAGCGATGGTTGCTATCACTGAAAGAAAGCCGAAGAAAAGGGACCAGAATAAAAGCCGCCCCACTGCTCCTATCGGCCCGCTATCTCCAAACGCCTCTTCTTGCAGCGGGTCGTTAAGGTTCATTCTATGCAGTATCTTCTGCCATTGGCTGATTTTTATGGTTGTTTTATTTTCTAACTCTTCTATCTCTTGCTCTGAGTAAAGGCGTGGATTGAGGTTTCTCCTCCTTTGGGAAAGTAATTGCTGCGCATCTTCTGGACCCATTGATGTGAAATCTTTTCTTATTTGAGACACATCTATCTCTTCATTCAATAACAATATGTTTCCAGAGCCATACGCGAAATTAAATACAGGCGGATTTTTACCATAACTTTCTCTAACATCCTCTGGCACTTCTCTCACCCATTTGTCTCTCAACGAATTTTGAATATCTAATACAATAAGTCCTGCGATAGCATAAAAGAACGGATATATATAATAAAGAACGAAGGCCATTGCCATTAAAAGTCCTCCTAATTTTCTAGTTATTGGGAGTATTCTTAAAATAATTCCTGATATGAGGAAAATGGGGAAAAGCGCCACCGCTATAAAGCGCAAAGTGATCTCTTGGAATTTGGTGATCACCATAATCCTTATCGCCCAATCAAAAACAGTGCTTCTTATCTTGTTTGTCAGGCCTACTAAAAATGCTAAGGGCTGGCTTGAGATAACTCCGGTTTTTTCTGGAGCTAAGAAATGTTTTGTTTCTCTGAATTCTGTAAGAACACTATAATATCCATATTCTATCATAACTTCGTGTCCCAGTATTTTTGCCTCTCTGAATATTTCTCTTAAAAACCATATCCCTACATTTATGCTACATAATCTGATGTTTCTATATGGGGAGAAGGGGTTTTGTAGTATTGAAGATTTTGTTGTTTCGCAAAGGTCTACTGCTTCCCATTTAATGCTATCTGGAGTGGTGCTGGTATCTATTACTTCTATATAGGTGCTGGTAGGGGTACCGAGAGGTCCCGGCGTTGTTGTGGCATTAATCATCAGGGTGTTTACTAGGTCATCTACTAGATTTAGTATTAAAAACATTATCGAAATCAAAATCCCTGAATATATGATTTCATAAACTTCCATTTTTACCCATGATTTTAATTTTTCGTTTTCTAATACTGAAGCGAATAGATAGATTATACTAAGAATTATTGATGCTAAAGCAAATATTATTGCTGTCACTCCTTGCCATGTGTTCCACAACGCTTCTGGCCCGCTCACCATTACACCCTTAACAGTATAAATTTGCTAAGAGCATTGATAAATGCAACCGTAAACATCATTGCAAAGGCAGGGGAGAATATGGCAGGAACTGAGAGTAGGGAGAAAACTTGCAGCAGTTCTAAAAAGTCCCCTATTAATAGAAAGTTCACTGTCAATTCGTTTACTCCTATCCTTAATAAAATCTCTGCTATTGGCCTAATATATCTTATTATGGGAAGGTCAAGTGCTTTGTCTACCAGGTTAGCGGCTGCCCCATATATCCACAATTTGGGTGCTGCGCACATAGAAAGGGTAAGAAAATAGGGTTTTTTGAAAAGCGGCTCTGAAGTGCTTATTCCAAAAACCTCCTCTATGGCTAATCTATTGAATATATAAATGCTGGGAAATATTATCCCTATACCAAAGGAGAACGCAATTAAAAATGAACCTGCATCTCTTGTGGGCGGGAAAAATCTTAATATTAATCCGGCAGGAAGGAGAAGGTTGAAGAGGAGGGAGTCCACAAATTTTAGAAAGATTATTTGAAGGGAGATTGAGCCAAAGGCAGCAATCAACCCCATAACTAAAAAGTTAAAGGCAGTTGATAAAAAGCCCAGGCCGGGGAATATTTTTTTCTGCCTTGTGAGCCCTGCGTCTCCAAATCTTTTCATAAAGTTGTCAAAGAAACTTAAGCATCCTTGGATAACCTGAATATCCACTATGCTTTCCACCAAACTTTTTTGGGTACTCTCTAATTGCTGCGCTGCTGTTTTGCTGATTTGGGTGGTGCCCAGCAGCGCGGAGAGGAAAGCGTTCATAAAGCCGAACATCGCCACTATCAATATGAGCATTATAAAGGAGAGGTGGAGGTTAGATAATTCTATGCTTAAGTACGCTTCCCATTCCTTTAAATTAAGCGCTTTGGTGATGAGATAGACGAGGATGATAAAGATGCTTATTACCGCTATGGCGGTTATAAGGGTGCCGCCGTACTGCTCTATAATACTGCCCCTAAATATGCGCATTCCTACATCGCTTATTAATTGGAACAACACGACATAGAGCACAGAGGCGGTTATAACTGCTATAATCAAGTTGTTTGCCCATGTGCTCGCTTTTGCCCTTCCTGCAGCATCCAACATCTGCCCTCCTGCATAAATAAGCGCAGAAAGAATCACTAACAGCATAATAAGCGAAAACATTATCTGCTCTGCAGGTTTCAAAACCTCCTCTCTTATAAATGTCTCTTCTGCGCCTGCCCTTATTGCTAATCTAAGCGAAGGGCTTGTCATTAAGGATAGAATGATTAGAGAAACAGCTGCAATAATTATGCTGATTAATACCCCTTTTGCCCATTCTCTTCCTCTTGCACCTATTTCTGCTCCGAACAGCTGCGCAATTGAATAAACTAGTATTGCCAAAATTGTTGCAAATAGTAACAATGGGATCAAATAAGAGTATAATAAATAGTCTATATATCCTTCTATAAACTCTACAGTTTCTCTTACTCCTCCAGCGCTTGCAATGCTTATGAGCATCAGCGCCCAAACCATTAGATAATTTTTGTTAATCCCGGTAATTGTGTTTCACCTCCTATTAATTCTGCAATATTCCTATACATGGTAACTGTTATTATAATCTCCAGCACCGTGGTTATTACTATAAGAACCACAAGTTGAATGGCTATATTTACTTCATAAATTACTAAATAGTAGGCGGCTGAAGTTAATTTTGCTATAAAGAGCGTATCGTCCACCACCCATTCCACAATCCCGCCGCTTAAGAAGAGCATGGTTTGCACAACAGACCCTAAAAATGCAAAATATCTTATTACCAGGTCTGCGAGCGCTACTAAAATATTTTTAATACCGCACCATAGAGAAGCCCAAAACCCTTCGCATGCTTCTTCTGCCGCTTTCTCCGCTGGCGAGGGTGTTTCAAATAATTCTTTTATCTCCTCTGCTGCAGGGTTGGCTTTTAGATATTGTAAAAATGGCTCCACTGCGCGCTCATCTCCTTCTAACGGTGTAGCGTCTTTGGGAACAAAGTTAAAATCTGCAGGTTGGTAAACATCAAATATCAGGTAGTAGGAAAAAAGGGTTGCTAAGGGAAATACAAAATAAAATGCAAAGGCGAACGCCAAAATGGTGGAGCCAGTTCTACGCAAGGGCGGAAAGGCGCGGAAGAGAATGCCTAAAGGAAATATGATGAGCGGCACCACATCCCGCGCAAAGAGCAAAAAGAACTTTTTTGCTATAACAATCCCTAGCGCATAATGAAAGTAATATATCACTTGGTTGTGTGCTTTTAATGGCAGTGTTAGGCCTATAAACGGCTGAATTGCGATGCTGTCTGTGGAAAGGCGCGTAGTGGCAAAGGTGAGAGGAAGGTTTATGGTGGATAGAAATCCGATCATAAATTCGTATATTGCCATGTTTTTGTAATTGTTTATGAGTTTTTCTATAAATACTTCTGTACTCATTAGCGCACTGTCTATGTGTAAGATGGTGTAGGCAGGCGAGGAAGCGGGGGGCGGTATGTTAAGGCCTGTAAGAACAAGAGAATTGGTGATGGTGCTAAAGACGGGCGTGAAGAGGTACCATATTGCGATTATGAAGACGGTGAAAATAAGCGCGTACAACTCTTCTTTGGCAAATGCGCTGAGGAGCGGAGAACCTAATGCTTTGGAAAGCGCATAAACAATGGCCACAAACAGTATAGAAATCATTAACAAAGTGCCTAAGAGAGGCGTGAGGACGCTCGGTAGTAGGGCAGTGCTCATTGTTTAGAAAAATAAAACGAAGTGATATTAAAAATAGCGTTTTTAATATTAAACATGGAACGGAAATATGTTGCAGAGGCGATTAGAAGCAGAGGGAAAGTGCGCTTGGCAGGTTGGGTCCATGACCTGCGTGATTTGGGCAGGTTGAAGTTTGTGCAGTTGCGCGATTGCACAGGTATTGTCCAAATAACCGCAAAAAAAGGGGTGGTTTCTGAAGAAGTGCTTAAAGCGATGGATGTGAACAGGGAGGATGTGGTAGAGGTAGAAGGGGAGGTGGTGGAAAGCAAGATCGCCAAGCAGGGCGTGGAGGTTATCCCCCATTCTTTTAAAGTTTTAAATAAGGTGGAGCGCAAACTTCCTGTGGACCCCACAGGCGCGGTAAAATCAGAGTTAGATACGCGTTTAGATTATAGGTATGTGGATTTAAGGAAACCAGACATAACGCTCATTTTTAAGGTTAAGTCCTTGTGCGCGCAGGCGTTTAGGGAGAAGTTGCGTGAGTTGGGCTTTGTAGAGATTCACCCTTCTGCAATAACAGGCGCTGCTACTGAAGGCGGGGCAGATGTTTTTGAGGTCCAGTATTTTGAGAATAAAGCATATTTGGTCCAGTCCCCGCAACTTTATAAGCAGATGGCGGTAATTGGGGGTTTGGACAGGGTGCTGATGGTGATGCCTGTTTTCCGCGCAGAGAAGCACAACACCACCACACACTTGAATGAAATTATTCAGATGGACGCTGAAATCGGCTTTACAGACCATCAGGGCGCGATGGATGTTTTAGAAAAGGTGGTTTTACACATTCTTAAAAGGGTGAGGGAAGAATATGGCGAGGAGGTCGCAGAGCGTTTCGGCAAAGAGGTTAAGGTGCCTTCGCAAGTCCCTCGCTACACCTATTCAGAACTTATTGATAAGTTGAATATGAACGGATTTGAGATAAAGCATGGTTGGGACTTTACGCGCGAGGCGGAGAAAAAGTTGGAAGAGTTGCTGAAGGATGAACTTTACTTTATTTACGATTGGCCCACCATGGTGCGCGCTTTTTACTCTATGCCCTCTAAAGAGAACCCTGAAATATGCCATGCTTTTGACTTGGTTTATAGAGGGTTGGAAATATCCAGCGGCGCTATGCGTATCCACCTCCCCTCTTTGCTGGAAGAGCAATTGAGGAAAAGAGGGTTGGACCCTGCAGATTTTGAGTTTTATATAAACGCCTTTAGGTTGGGCGCTCCTCCTCATGCTGGCTGGAGTATTGGATTGGAGCGGTTGGTTATGAAAATATGCAATCAGGCAAACATACGCGAATGTATGCTTTTCCCGCGCGATAGAACAAGGTTGATGCCTTAATGGTGGTTATATGATTGTTATTACTAATGATGATGGGCCTTCAAAAGGCGCTAAAGTGCTTTTAGAGGTAGCGCAGCGAAGGGAAGAGGGATATGCCCTTCTGCCTGAGAGACAGAGAAGCGCTGTTTCTGGCGCGCTCACCCTTCATAAGCCCCTGCGCCTTAAGCGGCTGAAAGAGCATCTCTACACCCTTAATGGCACCCCTGCGGACTGCGTGCTATTCGCGCTTTACAGCGGCGAGGTCCCTAAACCAGAGGTTGTCCTTTCAGGCATAAATTGGGGAGATAACAGTTGCGCGGAAAGTTTAATCACTTCTGGCACTTTAGGTGCTTGTTGGCATGCTATAAAGGAAGGGCTGCCTGCGGTCGCCTTCTCTTTGAGAAGGGAGCACCGCGATTGGGTGGAAAGCAAGGATTGGGGGGATGTGGAGCTTTTGGCTGATACGGTTAATAAGGTTTTAGACATTCTCTGGCCTAAATTGGAAAAAGGGGTTTTTTATAATGTTAATATCCCCGCTTCTGCGCGCGGCGAGGTGGTGTTTACTCAGAATATGCAAATAAGCAAATGGAAGACCGTGATTGAAAAAAGGATAGACCCTGAGGGAAGGCCCTATTTTTGGCTTACAGGAAAAAGCAAGGGCGCGGAAAAGGGAAAAGATTTTTATTTGTTAGATGAGGAAGGCAAAATAACCATTACCCGCGTTTCCATGGATTTTTTGGGCGATTAGATGCTTGCGCTTATAACAGGAGGGAATAGGGGCATCGGCGCTGCTATTGCTTATGAATTGGCTAAACATAATTATGATTTAATTATTGTAGGCAGGAACAAGCGGGCATTGGCGCGTGCGCGGGAGAATATGAAGGAGGTGGGGGTTATATGCGAGGCGGTGCAGTGCGATATCACCTCTAAAGCGGATAGAATGGAGTTGGTGAGGAAGGTTGGCGAGTTGGGGCGCTTAAATATTTTAGTAAATAATGCGGGTATTGCGGCATATAAGGAACTCTCCAAATACCGCGAAGGGGAGATTGAAAAAATTATAGAGACCAACCTCACCGCCCACATCCTTTTAACCAAAGAACTTTTGCCTCACCTCACCAAGGGGGCGGTTATTCTAAATATCGCTTCTGAAGCAGGCCTTAAGGGCCATGCAAAGCTCTCTGCTTACTGCGCTTCTAAGTTTGGTATGATTGGCTTCACAGAGGCGCTCTCTAAGGAATTGGCGCCTAAAGGCATAAGGGTTTTTGCGGTGTGCCCTGGCGATACGCAGACCAAAATGTGGGAGAAACTTTTTCCCGGCATCCCTGCAACCTTTTTGCCAGAGGATGTGGCGCGGGTGGTGTGGCGCACCATTGCGCGCGCCCCTCATCTTAAAAAATGCGTGGTGCGTGTGAGAAAATAAGGCGCTTGGGGGTCGCGGCAGGCGAGCGAAGAGCGTTTTATAAACCTTTTTATTAATAATCTATTAATTAGTTTGGATAAATACCTCTTTCCCTACGGGGATTGAGATTTATCCAAACGGGTGTTATTATGGAGAGACCTTTAAGTATGAGAGGTGGAACGCTTATTGGGCGTGTTGTAAGCGATAAGATGCGTGATACAGTGGTAGTGGAAAGGGACACTGTAAAGTTTTACCCAAAATATAAGCGTTATGCGCGCAGCCGCTCCAGGATTGTTGCGCACAATCCGGGCCATAAAGCGCGCATGGGTGATGTGGTGCGCATTGCAGAAACCAGAAAGATAAGCAAGACCAAGGCGTGGACGGTTGTTGAGATTGTTAAAAAGGGTGCTTCTGAATGAAGGCGATAAGCAGCAAGATTTCAAAAACACTTACTTTGGGAAGTTATTTGAACTGCACTGATAACAGCGGTGCAAAGGTGATTGCTATTATAGGGGCGTTGGGCTACAGAGGTGTGAGGAAAAGGAATCCGGCGGTAGGCGTGGGCGATGTGGTTATCGCTTCAGTAAAGAAAGGGAAGCCGGACATGGTTAAGAAGGTGGTGAAGGCCATTATTGTAAGGCAGAAAAAGGAGATTAGGAGGCCTAACGGCGTGCGCGTGGTGTTTGAGGATAATGCGGCCGTCCTTGTCAACGATGATTTTCTTCCTTTAGGCACCGAGATTAAGGGTGTGGTTGCAAGAGAGATTGCGGAAAGGTTCCCTAAGGTGGCTGCTATTGCTTCAGGGGTGGTGTGATGAAGCCAGATTTAGAGAGGAAACATTACTATGAGGCGCCTTTGCATATAAGAAAGAATCACCTTCATGTTCATCTTTCTAAGGACTTAAGGGCGAAGATTAAAACCCCTCGCAGGGCGCTTTTGGTAAGGACTGGAGATATTGTTAGGATAATGCGAGGTAAATGGAAGGGAAAGGAAGGTAAGGTGGTAAAGGTAAGCACTGTAAAGCGCAAGGTTTATGTGGAAGGGATAACCGCCCGCTCTGCACGGGGGCGCGAGGTGCTGGTAGCCCTTCAGCCCTCTAATTTAATGCTTATAGCGCTGGAGAAAACCAAGGAGCGCGAGGAACTTCTAGGTTCTGCAGTATTTGAAGTAAAGGGAGCAAAGAAGGCAGAGGAAAGGAAAGGGGCAGAGGAGAAGAAAGGGGAAAAGAAGGTAGAAGAAGGGAAGGCGAAGGAGGAAAAGGGTGGCAAAGGAGAGGTGGCAAAAAGTAAAGGCAGGAGTGAAGAAAAGAAGAGAGAAGAAAAAGAGAGAAAAGAAGATAAAGCTGAGAAGGTAGAGAAGAGAGATGTTAAAGCGAAAGGCGAAACTAAAGGCGCAAAAAAGGAAGAAGCGAAGTTGGCAGAGGGGAGAGGTGAGAGAGGCGAAGGGAAAGGCAAGGAGAGCAGGCGCGAGGAAAGGAAGGAAGGAGAGAAGGGAAAGGTAGAAAGAAAGGAGGGTAAAAAAGAAAGTGAAGGAAAAAAATGAGGTGATGGTATGGGTAAAAGAGGAGCACCTAAGCATGTGAAAAGGATTGCCGCTCCTAAGGCGGTTCCTATTCATGATAAGAAGGCGTACACTTGGATTATGCGCGCCATTCCCGGCCCTCATCCTAGAGAAAGGAGCGTTCCTTTAGGGGTGCTTTTGAGGGATGTTCTTGGAATGGTGGAGACCGCAAAGGAGGCAAAGAGGGTGATTGCGGAAGGAAAGGTGCTGGTTGATGGGAGAAGGGTGCGTGATGTGCGCTTCCCTGTTGGCTTGATGGATGTGGTTTCTTTCCCCACCATAAATAAGCATTACCGCATTTTGGTAGATTCTCACGGCCGCTTAATTCCCCGTGAAATCTCTTCAGAGGAGGCGGGCAACAAAACGCTTAAGGTGGTGGGTAAGCACACCATTAAAGGAGGGAAAATTGCGCTCTCTCTCCATGACGGAAGGACCCTGCTTGCAGATAATAATGTTAAAGTGGGAGACAGTGTAGTGGTCTCTGTTCCTAAGCAATCTTTGGTTAAGCATTTGAAAAGGGAAAGCGGCGTTACTTGTTTAATTACTGAAGGAAAGCACGCAGGAAAGGTGGTTGAACTTAAGGAACTTATTAAGAAGGCAGGGCATAGAGATGAGGCAGTGGTTTCTCACGAAGGTGAGGAGTTTATAACGGTGGCAGATTATCTTTTAGTGTTGGGTGAGCGTAATGTCAATGCGTGATATTTTTATAGAGAAGGTTACCGTTAATATAGGCGTGGGCGAAGCGGGCGAACGCCTGCAGCAGGCAAAAGAGCTTTTGGAGCTTATTACAGGGCGAAAGTGCGTGGAAACATTGGCAAAGAAAAGAAACCCCTCCTTTAAATTGAGAAAAGGACTTCCTATTGGCGTGAAGGTGACTTTTAGAGGCAAGGAGGCGGTGGAATTTTTGCAAAAGGCGCTTAAGGCAAAGAAAAATGTGCTGCCGCGCACCTGCTTTGATAAGCAGGGCAACTTTTCTTTTGGCATAGCCGAATATATTGACTTTCCAGGCGCTAAATATAATCCTAACATTGATTTGTTTGGCTTTGATGTTTGTGTGACATTGGCGCGCAAAGGAAAGCGCGTGGCGGTGAGAAGGGTGAAGAAAGCGAAAATAGGCAAGCGCCATCGTATTTCTCCAGAGGAAGCGGTTGAGTTTGTAAAGTCATTAGGGGTGAAGGTGGAATAATGAAGATTCCGCAAGATGAAAGGATGAAAGGAAAGAATAAGAGAAAATGCCGCATTTGTGAAGGTGCTAACGGTCTTATAAGGAAGTACGGCTTGTTTATTTGCAGACGATGTTTTAGAGAAGTTGGGGAAAAGTTGGGCTTTAGAAAATATGGGAGGTGATTAGGTGGCGGTAGATCATCTTGCTGATGCGCTTAACACATTAAAAACCCATGAGTTTGTGGGTCAGAAGGAATGCACGGTAAAGGCGACTAAATTGGTGAAGGCAGTTTTAGAAGTGCTTAAGAAACATAACTATATTGAAGATTTTACCTTTGTGGATGATGGAAGAGGGGGCTTTTTTGAGGTGCGTTTAAGCGGAAGGATTAATGATTGCGGCGTTATTAAGCCCCGTTTTCCTGTAAAGAGGAGTGAATGGACAGAGGCGGAAGAGCGCTTTATCCCTGCCTACAACTTGGGTATTTTGGTGGTTTCTACGCCTAAAGGGATAATGACTAATAGAGATGCAAGGGATTTGCGGATTGGAGGAAGGTTATTGGCTTATGTTTATTGATGTGGTTGCTATGTCTGTGAGCGTGCCTGAAGGGGTCTCTGTTTCAGTGGATGGCTCTACTGTGCATGTAAAAGGCCCTAAAGGGGAGATTTCTAAGGAGTTTTCTAAGCGCGCTAAAATTTATACACAGGGCAACGAAGTGGTGGTGGAGGCAAAGCCCGCTTTGAAAGGCACTATTGAAGCAGTGGTGCGCAATATGATTAAGGGAGTGACTGAAGGGCATGTGAAAAAGTTGAAAGTGCTCTACGCTCACTTCCCTATCACTGTGGAAGTGAAGGGAAAAGAGATTATTATAAAGAATTTCTTGGGAGAAAAGCAGCCGCGCAAAACCAAGATTCATGGCGATGCAAAGGTGGAAGTGAAAGGCCAACTTATAACGGTTTCAGGAGTGGATAAGGAAGCGGTGGGCCAAACAGCGGCTAATCTTAAGGCAGCGGTTAAGATTAAAGGAAAGGATATTAGGGTTTTCCAAGATGGGATTTATGAGGTAGAGTAATATGGCGGGGAAGAAAAATAAGAAGGGAGCATCACGCAAAGAAAAGAAGAAGTTAAAAGCGCTTAAAAAGGAAAAACCCTCTTTTAATGTTTTAAATTATGGTTTTATGAAGAGGGTTAAAGCGAGGTGGAGAAAGCCGAGAGGGACGCACAATAAGAAGCGCTTAAAGAAGGCATGGGCAGGCGCTTTGCCTAACATTGGCTATAAGAACACAGAGGAAGTGCGCGGCACCCACCCCTGCGGGTTAAAGGAGGTGCGCGTTTTCAACGCTTCTGATTTGGAGGGTCTTTCTGATGTGGCGGTGAGAATTGCAAGCGGGGTCGGAAAAAAGAAGCGGGCTGAAATAATTGCTAAGGCAAAGGAGCGCGGCTTGGTTGTTTTAAATGGAGGTGTGTCTGATGGCAGTGGGAACAGTTAGGCGGTTGGCGGCTGAGATTTTAGGCGTGGGAGAGAGCAGAGTGGTTATTAAGCCAGAGGGACTGAGCGAGGTGGCGGGCGCCATGACCAGGGAGGATGTGAGGCAATTGATTGAAAAGGGACTTATCTCTAAAAAGCCCAAAAAAGGCCGAAGAAAAAAGGAGAGGAAGAAGAAAAGAGGACCGGGCAGCAAGAAAGGGAAGAGGTTTGATGAGAAAGAGGAGTGGATGAAAAAGGTGCGCTCTCAAAGGAAACTTTTAAGGATTTTGGTAGAAAAAAATATTTTAGCTAAGGAAAAGAAAAGAGAGATTTATTTAAAGATAAAAAGCGGTATGTTTAGGAGCAAAAGAGCGCTTATCCAATATCTTAAGGATAACGAACTCATTGCACAGGATTTTGATTTGGAGAAGGTGAGGATGGATGGCAAGAGCGAGAGGTCCTAAATATCGCGTTCCTTTCCGAAGGAGACGAGAGGGAAAGACCGATTATAGGAAGAGGTTGGCATTGGTAAAAAGCGGAAAGACGCGAATGGTGTTTAGAAGAAGTAATCGCGGCGTGGTGGTGCAGTTTGTGGATTTTGATCCCAAAGGCGATATAACTCGCCTTACCGTTACCAGCAAACATCTTACCAAAATGGGCTGGCCTTCTAAGCGCAATAAATGGACCGCTTATCTTGTAGGTTTTGTGGCAGGTAAACGCGCAAAGGAGAAAGGGATAAGCGAATTTGTCTTTGATATGGGGCTCTATAAAGCTTCTAAGGGCTGCATTGCTTTTGCCGCTTTGAAAGGGGCGTTGGATGCAGGGCTGCATACTAACTATGATAAATCAGTGCTTCCTGATGTGGAGCCACCGGCAGAATTAAAAGAAAAGTTTGAGAGTGTAATTAAAGGTGAATAATTATGGCTGAAAGAGTGCGGTTGATTAATGTTGAAGAATGGGAACCAAAAACGCTGATAGGCAGAAAGGTGAAGGCAGGAGAGATAACCTCTTTGGAAGAGATAAAGCGATTGGGCAAACCTATCTTAGAGCCAGAGATTATTGATGCGCTTTTCCCATCTTTAGAGGCGGAAACCTTGGAAGTAAGAACCACCCAGCGTGTTACCGATTCTGGTAAGAGGATGAAGTTTAGGGTTGTGAAGGTTATAGGTGATAGAAGAGGTCATGTGGGCCTAGGGGTTGGCAAAAGCGAAGAGTTGAAGCCGGCTATGGATTATGCTATCAGAAATGCAAAGAAAAATATGACAACAGTGCGTTTAGGTTGTGGGAGTTGGGAGTGCCAATGCTCCTATAACCATTCCATACCTTTCAAAGTGGTGGGCAAAGAGGGAAGCACTGTGGTAACTCTTATGCCTGCCCCTCGCGGCTTGGGGTTGGCTGCTAACGATATAGTGAAAAAAGTCCTTTCGCTCGCAGGCGTTAGCGATGTGTGGAGCACCACAGTAGGTGGGGGAAGAAATATATGGAACACCGCTTCCGCTACTTTAAAGGCGATAGAAAAGTTGAATACTTTTAAGGAGTGATGTTTATGGAAAAGATTGCGGTTGTGCGTATCAGAGGCCGAAGAAAGGTGAGGAAAGAGATAGAGGATACCCTGCGCATGCTTAGGTTGGAAAGGCCTAACCACTGCGTCCTTGTAAACAACACCCCCCAATATTTAGGCATGCTTAATAAGGTTAAAGATTATGTGGCTTTTGGGCCGGTTGGCAAAGAAGTGGTTTTTAAGTTGGTTTATAAGAGGGGAAGAAAGGGAGGAAAGAGGGTTAAGGAGGTTATGAGCAAGGAGGAGGTAGAAAAGGTGGTCTCTCTCCTGATGGAGGGAAAGAGACCTCAGGAGGCAGGTATCAGGCCTGTTTTTAGGTTGAGGCCTCCTTCAGGCGGCTATAAAAATATTAAAAGGCCTTACCCCGAAGGAGACCTGGGAAAGCGGGATGATATGGAAAAACTTTTGGTGAGGATGATCTAAATGCCCCCAAGGAAGCAAAGAAGGAAGAAGAAATATTTGGGAAAGAGAAGATGCGGAAGAGGTAATGTGAAGAATAGGCGAGGTTCTGGTAATCGCGGAGGGCGGGGAATGGCTGGCGTGGATAAGCACAAATGGACTTGGGCTATGGCCCACCAGCCAGATTATTACAGCAAACACGGCTTTGTCAATCCTACCCGCAAACGCTACCCTACCATAAACCTTTATGAAATAAATCAAATGGCCTTAAATGGCAAGCTGGAGGAGAAGGAAGGTAAGTATGTTTTTGAGTTTAAAGGAAAGGTGTTAGGGAGAGGAAAGGTGACTCTGCCTTTAAGCATAAAAGCGCTTTCATGGAGTAAAAATGTGGAAAGGAAATTGGCGGAAGTGAAAGGAGAGATAGCAAAGTTGTGATAGCATGATTGATGCGCTGCATTCTGCAGCAAGATTTTTGCCCACCATTAAGCCCCCTGCTCAGCCCCCTTCTGTTGCAGAGCGGCTTAAATGGACAGGCATAGTTTTAGTGCTCTATTTTGCCCTTTACCACACCCCTCTTATTGGAGTGCCTGACCTTTTTGGCGGAGGGGTGGATTTTCTCCAGGTTATCACTGCATCTAATATTGGCGGCTTGCTTACCACAGGGATAGGGCCTTTGGTTTTGGCAAGCATATTTTTGCAGTTGTTTGCAGGTGCTGGATTGATTAATGTGGACCTTAAAAGCAGAGAGGGGCGTGTTAAGTTTAGCGAGGCGCAAAAGGTTTTAGCCATTGTTTTAGCTTTTGTAGAAGGTTTTATCTTTGTCTATTTCACAGGCCTTATTCCTTTAGAACCTGTGCCCGGCATACCTTTTGATATTTTGCCTTTAATAGTGGTTTTACAAATTGTTTTGGGCTCTGTTATAATTATCTTTTTGGACGAGTTGGTAACTAAATATGGTATTGGCAGCGGGATAAGTTTGTTCATTGCCGCAGGTGTCTCTTTTGCGGTGTTCGCCGGTCTTATTTCTTTAATATTCGGGCCTAACGGGGTGGTGGAAACCATTTCCGCAGGAGGGGCAGAGGCGCTTCCTAACGCTTTGCTTGTTTTGGCCCCCTTCTTATTCACCATCGTGGTTTTTCTGGCTGTTGCTTATGCGGAGGGTGTGAAGGTTGAAATTCCCATCGCTTTTCAGCGCGTTCGCGGCCTTGTCCCTAAATTGCCTTTAAAATTCTTCTATGTTTCTAATATTCCTGTTATATTTGCGAGCGCTCTTATTATAAACATTCAACTTTTTGCTGGCGGTATTTTAACTTCTCAATATTGGGATGCGTTCGGAGACCCTACCACCGATGTTTTGGCCGGCTATGACTTTGAAAAGCACGGTATTCTGCCGCTTATTGGCTATGTGGACCAGCAAGGTAATTTGCGAGACGGCCTTCTCTACCTTTTCACCCCCATTTTTTACCAAGGGCAGGGTATAGAGGCGCATTTTGCCTTTATTTTAGAAGGAACAACGCCTGTACTCGGCATCCCTGAATGGGTACATGCGCTTGTTTATGTCCTCTTCCTCTCCTTACTTTCAGTGCTTTTCGGTGTCTTTTGGGTAGAAACCGCCAATATGGATGCCAAGAGCGTGGCGCAGCAACTTGCTTCCACAGGCATTCAAATTCCAGGTTTTAGAAGGGACCCGCGCATGCTGGAAAGCGTTTTAAACAGGCACATATTCCCGCTCACGGTGGTGGGTTCTTTTGCAGTAGGGCTTTTGGCTGCATTTGCTGATTTAACCGGCGCCTTGGGCGGCGGTACAGGGATTTTGCTTACGGTTGGTATTCTCTACAGGATGTATGAGCAGTTAGAGCAGATGCAGATGCTGGAAGCAAACCCGCTTTTAAGCAAGTTGTTAGGTGAATAGATGCGCGTCTATGTGGAAACCTACGGCTGCACCTTAAATCAGGCAGACAGCGATGTTATAAAGGCGCTTTTGAAAAATAAGCATAAGTTGGTGGAGAGCGAAGATGAAAGCGATTTGGTTATAATAAATACCTGCACCGTGAAAGGCGCAACAGAAAACAAAATCCTTTCACGCATTAAAAAAACCAGGAAAAAGTTGGTGGTTGCGGGTTGCATGGCGGCGCAGGCAGAGCGTGTGCGCAGGTACACTTCTGCCCCCATTGTTGCGCCGGGTGCGCTTGCTTATTTGGAACGCGCTATTGAGGACGCGGAAAAAGGGGTGCCTTCTATTTATGCTGCAAAGGAAGATAAAAGCACCCTCCCCCGCGTCTTCACCTTTCCCATTATGCGCATTCCTATTAATGATGGCTGTCTATCTGCGTGCTATTTTTGCCAAACCAAACTGGCAAGGCCCAAATTAATGAGCTATCCTCCCCGCACTGTGGTTAATTGGATAAAAGAAGCGGTGGAAAAAGGGGCAAGGGAGATACAGCTTACGAGCATGGACGCAGGCGCTTATGGAAGGGATATAGGCACCAACTTAACAGCGCTTTTAAAAAGCATTGCAGATGAGGAAAGCAATGCGCTGCGCTCCTCCAAATTTAGGATAAGAGTAGGTATGCTTAATCCTCAGCATGCTTTGCATCTTCTGGATGACCTTATTGAGGTGCTTAAAAGCGAGCGGTTTTATGCGTTTTTGCATGTGCCGGTGCAGACAGGGAGCGAGAAGGTGTGCAGGGAGATGAACAGAGGGCACAGCGTGGCTGATTTTGAAGAGATTGTGGCGCGCGTGAGGAAGGAGATGCCTCTTGCCACCATTGCCACCGACATCATCGTTGGCTATCCTACTGAAAGCGAGGCGGATTATGAAGAGACGCTGGCGCTCCTCAAACGCACCACCCCTGATGTGGTCAATCTCTCTAAGTTTAGCCCTCGCCCTGGAACGCGTGCTAAAGCGCTGAAGCAACTTCCCAGCGAGGTGATCAAAGAGAGGAGCAGGGAGGCATCTCTGCTCATTAGGGAGATTCACCGTAAAAGGCGCTCTTTGCATGTAGGCAGGGTGGAGGAAGTGCTTATTACTGAGGAAGGAAAGGGGCGGGATAAGTATTATAA
>JALWZW010000024.1 GCA_026992595.1 Microcaldota archaeon
TTTCTCTTTGGGCAGTTGAACCTACAGGTCCTTCAGTTATAGGTTTGCCTTGTTTAATTCTGCGGTTGTTCTCCCTCTTTTCTCCTTCTCTTATAACTCTTTTCATGTTACTATTAATGTATAGTCGTGTTTAAAATCTTTTGCACTGTTTAAACCTCAAGCCCCCGGAGGGATTCGAACCCTCAACCTACTCCTTACGAGAGAGCCGCTCTACCGTTGAGCTACGGAGGCGTTTGAATATTTAGAATTAAGCAAAATCTAAAAAACTACTCTATTACGCCCCCCTCTCTTTGCGCGGTAGAGGTTTGCGTCAGCAGTTTTATATGTTATTTCTATGCACTCCTCCGCCACCGCTCCTTTGCATTCAATCTTAGCGCCCCCTATGCTTGCTGTGATGTGGATCTCCTGCACCGCTTTTACATCTTCCATCACTACTTCTATGCAACTTTCCTCAAGCGCTTTTCTTATTCTTTCCGCCACCTCTTGCGCATTTTTCCTATTGATGTTGTGAAGTATTATTCCAAATTCCTCCCCTCCCATCCTATACACATCATCTCCTTCCCTTATATTATTTTTTAGAATCTCCGCCGCTTTTTCCAGTACTATATTCCCCACCTCATGCCCGTACATATCGTTTATCTTTTTGAAATGGTCTAAATCCAAGAGTAAAAACCAACTCTGCCTCCCGTTTCTTCGCCCTTTTTCTATTATTCTTTTCATGTCTGCGTGCCAATCTGCCAGTTTTTTAAGCCCTGTAATGGCGTCAAAGCGATGGATAAGCTGGTAGGAGATGTGGGCTGCAAATACCAACCCTGCCTTCATACTCCAAAACATTCTTCCTACTCCGGGCTCTATATCTGAGAAAAACCTTCCTCCTAAGGCCACCACCCCTTTTGCCTCTCTGTTATCTCTATAATAAAAAGGAGTAAAAATAGCGCTCTCTGTCTTTTTTGGCTTAGGCATTACGGTAAAATCTGCATTATCGCTTTGTATATTTTCAAACTCTAACATAAGGTTGCTCTCTCCGCATATTGCGATGGGCTTTTGCTTTCTATAAACTCTTCGCGCCCATTTTGTGACCCACTCTTCCGCAGCGCTCACCACATACTCTCTTCCCTCCATCCTTATACTTAGCCTTGTCTCCAACCCTTTTCTTCTTACCACATAAATCGCAAGAAAGGTGGGCGCTTCTAAAGTGTTTAAAAATTCCACTGCATACTCCCTCAAGTTGCTAAAGTCATCTATTATTCTCCTCCCGCAGTGGTAGATAATGTTGACTGTTTGGAGAGAGGGGTTTAAATCTATTTTCACCTCTCCCTTTATCCCTCTCTTCTTTATGATGGGTTGGGGAGGAACAAAGGGCTTTCTTTTAACTCTCATATATATACCTTTTGATTAAACTTTATGACTATATATGAGTAAACTTTATGACTATATATGAGTATAAAGAAGTTATATATAATACAAAAAAATGGTTTTTAAAAGTTTGTTTTTGTGGTTATCTTAACCAACCTATAAAAAACTGCTCTTATATATCTTATTTCATGTATGATCACAGCCGCTTAGAAGAAGAAGTTCTTAATTTTTGGGAGAAGGAGGAAATAGAAAAGAAGACAAGAAGAAATGGCAAAGCTTTCTACTTTTGCGATGGCCCGCCTTACGCTACAGGCCATATTCACCCGGGCACAGGGTGGAATAAAGTGCTTAAGGATGCGGTTTGCCGCTATTACCGTATGCAGGGAAGAGATGTAAGGGCGCAAGCGGGCTATGATACTCATGGATTGCCTATTGAAGTTAAGGTGGAGCAGGAGTTGGGGTTTAACGCGAAGAGAGAGATAGAAGAATATGGCATAGAGAACTTTATTACCCGCTGCAAGCAATTTGCAGACAAGTATATCTCCATTATGAACAACCAATTCAAGCGGTTAGGGGTATGGATGGATTTTGAAAACCCCTACATCACTTATAAGGACTCTTATATTGAAGCGTCTTGGGAGACCCTTAAGGCGGCTTATGATAAAGGCCTTATGCACGAAGGGTTGTATGTCCTTCCCTATTGCTATAGATGCGAAACCACTATGGCTAATTATGAGTTAGAATATGGGGAAGAAACAGACCCGAGCATTTTTGTGAAGTTTAAAACAGAGAAGGGCTTTTATTTGATTGTTTGGACTACCACCCCCTGGACTCTTCCCGCCAACATGGCAATAATGGCAAATCCTGCGCTCCGCTATGTGTTGGTGGAGGTGGAAGGGGAGCGCTGGGTGTTGGCTAAAGAGCGGTTAGATGCGCTCATGGAAAAGATAGGTAAAAGCGCTGTTATTTTAGAAGAGTGGGACGGCTCTAAGCTTGATTCTATTGCTTACACTCACCCTCTTCAAAGCATTATTAAGAAGGATGTTGAAAGAAAGGTGGTGATGAGTGAGGAATATGTAAGCGCGGAAGAGGGTACCGGGCTTGTTCACACCGCCCCTGGACATGGGCCACAGGACTTTTTGGTAGGTAAAAAGTATGGCTTAGAGGTTTTTTGCCCTGTGGATGCGCAGGGTCGTTTTACTGAAGATGTGCCTGGCTTGAAAGGGAAAAATGTAAGGGAAGCAAACGCTGAAATAATCGCTCTTCTGAAGGATAGCGGCTCATTGGTGCATGAAGAGCGCATTAGGCATCGCTACCCTCATTGTTGGCGCTGTAAAACCCCTCTCATTTTTGTTGCCACCGTTCAATGGTTTATCTCCATCTCTAAAATTAAGGATAAAATGCTAAAAGAGATTGAAAGCACGCTTTGGGTGCCTTCTTTTGCTAAAGAGCGCTTTATAGAGTTTGTTAAAAAGGCGCCTGATTGGTGCATCTCTCGCCAGCGCTATTGGGGAATCCCTCTCCCTATTTGGAAATGCGGTTGCGGAGAGGTGCGTGTTTTAGGCTCTAAAGAGGAGTTGGGCGAAGTGAAAGAGCTGCACCGCCCTTATGTTGATGAAATAACGCTTAAATGCAAATGCGGGGGACAAATGAAGCGCGTTAAAGATGTTTTAGATGTGTGGTTTGATTCAGGAAATGCGGTGTGGGCGCAGTTGAGCAAGAGTGAGAGGGAGCGCTATGGAGAAGTGGCGGACTTTATTTTAGAGGGTCAGGACCAAATACGCGGTTGGTTCTATGCTCTGTTGGGCTCTGGAGTTATTAAATATGAAAAAAGCCCTTACCGCGCGGTGCTCATGCATGGCTTTTTTGTGGATGAGCATGGAGAAAAGATGAGCAAAAGTTTAGGTAATTTTGTGCCTTTGGAGGAAATCGTAGATAAATACGGAGTGGACGCTTTTCGGCTTTGGAGCATGAGCAACTCTGTATGGGAAGAGTTGAAGTTTAGTTGGGATGAGTTAAAAAAGGCGCGCTCTGACCTTAACATTATATTCAATTTGATAGAGTATTTAGATAGATTCTATAAGGGAAATGGTGAGAGGGGCGCAGAGGAGACGGATATTTTGGACCGATGGATTGAAAGCCGCCTTCATTCCACTCTTTCTGAATACCACTCTGCCTTCTCCTCTTATCATTTAAACAAAGCGGTGGTCTCTTTAAGGCAGTTTTTAACAGAGGATGTGAGCAGATTTTACTTGCGGCTTAAGAAGGAAAAGCGCTCCAACCTGCACACTCTCTACTCTGTGCTTTTAGATTCGCTTAAGATGTTGGCGCCTATCTGCCCCTATTTGGCAGAATTCCTCTATCAGCGCTTTTTCAAAAAGTTTGAGAAAGCACCCTCTATTTTTTCGTTTGACCTGCCGAAAGCGCAGAAAGAATATGTGTCTAAAGAATTAGAGGAGGATGTCCAGATTTTGCGCGAGGTTTCTTCTTCGGTGTTGATGTTAAGACAGGAGGCAAAAATAAAGTTGAGGTGGCCTATCTCTTCTGTCTATGTGGAAGGACCTGAACGCGTTCAAAAAGCCCTTACTAATCTTAAAGAGTATCTCCTTCTTATGTGCAATGCCAAGAATTATGCGCCCATTTCAGGCAAACCGCTTTCTCTGGAAACAGAGCAGGGGACCGTTTATATAGACACCACGATCACTGAAGAACTTTACGAAGAAGCGGTGGTTAATGAGATAAAAAGACGCATCCAACTTTTGAGGAAAAAGGCGGGGTTGAAGGAAGGGGACGCAGTGGATGTTTATTTAGAAGGGGAAACAGAGCTTGTGGCGATTGCAAAGAAATATCAGGACGCGATAGCAAGCGCTGTTCATGCCCGCAACATGCTTTTTGAACCTGCGCCTGAAAGCGAAGAATTTATAATTGATGGGCGGAGAATAAAGATAAAGGTGGGGTTGTGAAAGGCCAAGCAGCAATGGAGTTTCTATTCACTTACGGGTGGGCCATCTTTCTTCTCCTTCTAGCCACCGCTTTCCTTTTCACCAGCGGCCTACTTTCTCCCAACCGCTTTATTTCTGAAGAGTGTGTTCTAAGCCCTAACTTCCCATGCGAGGCGGTGCTCGTAAATGATGGCGGTCAAACTCGCCTTCTGCTCAGAGTGGTTAACGGATTCTCCTACCCTGTGCGGCTTAATGAAATAGTTGTTAAAACTGCACAGGATGAAAGTTTTGATTTTGACCCCCTCCCCTCAGCACCCTTGGACAGCGGCGATAGGGTGGAGGTAGAAGGCAGGTTATCTAGGCGGTTAGAGGAAGGGGTTGCTCACCGCTTTATGCTCAACCTCACCTACCAATCCTGCGCGCCTGAGTTGGGGGACAGGTGCGGAAGGGAGCATTTTGTGGTGGGCCGTATTGTGGGGCGTGTGGTTAAGGAGTGATTAGAAAGGCGGAGAATTTAGAAAAGCGGAAAGATGCATAAAGCGCGCTTAAAAGAGGAGAAGGCCTCCTAAATAGAGGAGAGCAAACAACACCGCTTCCTCTTTTCCCACATGCTCCTTTTTGCTGAAGATGGCTGTTATGAGTAGGGTGGTTGCGATGGTGTAAAGCCCTAAGCCAATATACCGCGTATCTACCTGTATGGGGAACAGCAGCGGGCCGATAGCAAGTGCTAGCGTTGCATCCACAATATTACTCCCAAAAATATCCCCCAACACAATACCATATTTTTTCTGCTTTGTGGCCGCAACCGCTACCGCAAGTTCTGGAAGAGAGGTACCCACCCCCATAACTATAAAACTTATTATAAAAGCAGGGATTCCTATTTGTTCTGCCAAAACTATGATGTTTTCCACCACCAGCACCGAACCTAAAATGACTGCAAAAAGGGAAAGGGTGAAGATTAGGAAGGACTTTAGTATGTTGTTTCCCTTTAAGAATTCCACCTCTTTTTTATAACCATACTCTTTGCCCGTATATTTCAAACTTACTATAACTATTACTACATAAAGGGCTATGAGCAGCAATCCGTCCATGCTGCTTATGGCGCCGTCCCATGCTACAACAACCGCGCCTGCCACTGCCAATGCAGCGCCCACTCCCAGCACCTTCACATTCTCCTTGTGCGCCCTTACTTTCCCAAAGAACGCGGTTATTGCAAGTATTATAGAAATTTGGCTTAAGGTGGAGCCCAAAATGTTTCCTAAACTTACATCTCCGTACCCTTTAAAGGACGCGATTATGGAGTTGGTTATTTCTGGAAGGTCTGTTCCTACCGAGATTAGCAAAATGCCTATAATAAGAGGCGGCACTTTAAGATAGTGTGCTAAATGTACGGAATATTTTACCGTTTTATCGCTTGCATAAAGCAAGATGAGCATGCCGCTTAGAAGCGAGAGCGCCTCTACTATCATGCCGTCTCGCTTCCCGGTTTATACATTCTTACTCCGTAATCCGCAGTACCTGCTTGCCACCAATTAGAGTACCTCTCCGCTATCTGTTCTTCAATAGGGCGCGCCAATCTTATCGCTTTCTCCACATGCCTCTTCTCTATAAATTCTCTCTCTTCCTCTTTTGCAAGGTCCCCTGCCAATCTTATTATTCCTGAAAGGTTTCTTAATCTGAGAGTCAGCCCTTTTACTCCGTCTATTCTTTTGGCCATCTTTCGCGCCTCTTCTATTAGAGCCAAAACCGCGCTTCTGTTTGCATGAGGAATCCTGCCGTCTTTCACAATCTCCTGCGCCACAAACTGAACAAATTTTTTCCTGTTCTTTTCGTTATCCTCTGCATAGGAGCGCATCAGCACTTCATACCCTTCCCCTCTTATTCTGGACCTTAAGGGTGGGATTATACCGCCCAAATCGTTTATATTGCAGGCACCTACTAAAATAAAATCACAGGGCACCTTTTCCACGCGCACCGCAGCCCCTGAACTCATGGGGTTTCTTCCCACAATGGTGCATGCCTTTTCCTGCATTGCTGTTAGTAAATGCCTCTGCACCTCTCCTAATGTGGAAAGTTCATCTATAAAAAGCACTCCTTCATGCGCTTCATGCACCGCGCCTGCAACCACCCTTCTATATGAGGGTGTCCCTAATTGAGGGTGGCTGCCGTAAGGGTCATGCCTTATATCTCCCAATAACTCTGTTTCTGTGCTTCCTGTTGCTTGAACAAAGGTGCTTCTTTTTAGCGGCACTATTACTTTTCTTTTGGATTTTTTGTTCCTTTCTTCTAATTTCTTCAATTCTGCTTGGGAAAGCATAAGAACGCGGCCGTCCGGCTGGATTTCATACATCACTATTTCTTCTCTTCCTCCTATAT
>JALWZW010000025.1 GCA_026992595.1 Microcaldota archaeon
GCTAAAAAACAGGGGAAAAACCGTGGGGAGGGCGCGGGCGTTTTTGATAAAAAGCGGGGGGAAGTATAAAGCAGTGGTAGGCATAATTGTAAGCACCAGCGAGAAAAATAGGAGAAGATTAGAGGAAAAAATAAGAAAATGGCTGCTAGAAAGCGGAATGGAGTTTTATTTCCAAGAAAAAGCAGTAGGGCAGTTTTTGAAGCCCTTTCGCGCGCCCATATATATGGAGATAGGAATTATAGATAAGGGTAAAGAGAAAAGCGGGATTGTTTTTCCCCACAAATAGATTTAAAAGATTAGCAGGAGTAAAAAAACCATGCGGACTTTACTAATATTAGCACTTTTTGTGCTGTTTTTAGGATGTGTTCAGCAAAGCGTCCCTAGTGAAGGCACAGAAACACCACCGCAACCGCAAGAACAACCACAGCCCCCAGAAGAGGAGCAACAGCCAACCGCAGGAGAACCTCCACCACAAGGAGAGACAACAGCACCAGAAGAAAGCAATCCTTTTGAAGGGCTAAGGAACATAAAAAACGCGATGGATTTGGGCCTAAGCGGAAAGTGTGAGTTTAGAGGAACCGATTATGAAGGTACAGCATACTTTAGCGCAGATGGCAAGAGAAGATATGAAGTGAGAGCGCTGCAAGGGATGGAGCAAGGGGAATGTAGAAGCACTATATTGGTGGAGAAAGAGGGGATAATGTATATGAAATGCGCTGACAGCAATGCGGCAGAATGGAGGAATTTAGAAGAAATGTTCAGGCAATTAGATATTGCGCAAAGGTGCGATTGGCTCGCAATAGCGCCCTATAAGCAGCCAGGACAACCAGAAGAAGATATGGGAGGCAGAGGCGTAAGCGTGGATACAACCGGCTTTGAAGATATACAGGAAAGAGAATTCCCAGAGATAAGCTGTATGCCTTGGGTAGTTGATGCAAGCAAATTTGATACATCTGGCGAGATATGTAATTTAGACGATTTAGCGCGAAGGATACAAGACATGAGTTATGGAGGAATGCCAAACGCCGGCACACCTCCAGGCCAATAACTTTTTAAATCTCTTTTTTTTATTTCTACTCATGGTGCTTTTTTTAATTTTAGGAGTGGTATTTGTTGTAGTAATTTTATATGTAATTCTAACCTACAACCATCTAGTTAAACTGAGAAATCGTGTAGAGAATGCGTGGGCGCAGATAGATGTTCAACTCAAAAGAAGATATGACCTAATACCTAACCTCGTAGAAACTGTGAAAGGATATATGAAGCACGAAAGAGAGACATTGGAAACGGTCACAAAATACCGCTCTCAATTAATAAGCGGCAATGTGGGGACAAGAGCCAAAGCCAATAACATGATAACAGAAGCGCTTAAGAGCATATTTGCAGTGGCAGAAAACTACCCAGATTTAAAAGCAAGCGAGAATTTCAAAATGCTGCAAGAAGAATTGGCAAGCACCGAAAACAAAATCTCCTACATTAGAACCGCATACAACGACGCGGTGCTTGAATATGATAATGCGCTGGAGATGTTTCCCAGCAACATCGTAGCAAAATTGTTTGGCTTTAAACCTGCAGAATACTTTGAGGTAGAGGAAGGAGAAAGAGAGGCGCCCAAAGTTAAGTTTTAAGGGGTTAGATGAGGAAGCGCGTTAATTTTTTTGATGAAATAGGTAAAAACAAAAGAAACTCGGTGATTATACTTATCATAGGAGTATTGCTCTATATAGCACTGGCCTTTATCGTGGGCTATGCCTTCAACCTCCCCAATATATGCAGCACTTTCCTTGCAATAGCCATTCTGCTCTATGCGTTCTGGCTCTATAACTCAGGTGCGGAATCCGCTATGCTTCAAAACGCCATAAAGATTGAGAAAAAAGACAATCCGTTCTTATGGAATACTGTGGAGGGGTTAGCGCTTGCTGCAGGTATCCCGATGCCCGAAATATATATCATAAAAGAGGAGGCGCCCAATGCATTTGCAATAGGCAAAGACCCTGCGCGCGCCAAAGTAGCGTTTACTGAAGGGTTGTTAAAAATACTAAATAGAGAAGAATTGGAAGGAGTGGTGGCGCATGAGATTTCCCATATAGCAAACTATGATGTGAAAACCAACCTTACCATGATAGCAATAGTGGGCGCTGCAGCCATTTTAGGAGATGTGGCGTTGAGAAGCTTTTCTTACAGGAGAAGGAGAAGCGATGGTGAAGCGATCATTTTAGTGGCGATCATATTAAGCGTGGTGGTAAACATTGTCTTAACTATGCTTAAATATGCGCTCTCGCGGGAGCGAGAGTATTTGGCAGATGCCAACGGAGCCAAACTTACGCGCTACCCTTTAGGATTGGCGAAAGCGCTGGAAAAGATAAAAAAGCATCAAAAAACCATGAAAAGCGCCTTAAAAACTGCCGCACATCTCTACTTTGTCAATCCGTTTCCCTTTGATATAGGGGACCTGTTTTCTACCCATCCGCCCATTAACAAAAGAATAGAGCGGCTTAAATCCATGTAAGGTTTTTTTATTTATTGGTACAATATTATTCATAATGAAAGGGCAATTAAGCACAGAGTTTCTGGTTATAGTAGCGCTTATTCTTCTGCTCTTTATCCCGCTTCTTGTATTGGTCTACTTTAAAGCTTCTGAAAGCAACGCCCAAATAGCAGCATATCAGGCAGAATTAACAGTTAACAGGATAACTTCTGTTGCAAACTCTGTGGGCAATTTAGGTTCTGGTTCCATCTCCACAGAAATTTTCATACCGCCCAACACCCAGGAATTGAGGATAGAGAATGTAGGGAGAGGAGCAGAGGTGGTATTGGTTGTTGAAACAGCGGGAGAGAAAAGCACCCCGCTGGTAGGAACATTACAATATCCCTTAAGTGAAGAAAAAGTGGTTCTTGCCACCTCTCGCAACGCAGGCGGCTGGGTAAGAGTTAATATAGAAAGCAAAAAAGAGAACGGAAAAACTGTCCTTGAAATAAGGAAAGCGTAAAAGATTAAGCTGTTTGCGCAGAGGGGTTTTGCTCAACCTTTAAACCTCCAACCACCCCCTAAACCGTACGCTCTCCTCAGGAAGTTTTGGTAACTTTTAACCTAAGAAAAACAGTAGAAAAAGTTATATGGGCCCGACGGGATTCGAACCCGCGACCTCGTGGTATCCTCTACATTCAGAGGAGGCATCCGAAGCCACGCGCTCTATCCAAGCTGAGCTACGGGCCCTTTAGAAAAGTATTGTTCCCAACTTTTTAAAGGGCTTTTTAGCAAGTTACTCCCAAAATTTGATTATTTTTGGAGTTACTTCCGTTTTTTGTTATTTTTTGGAAGTTCAGAAAAACAACTTCAAACCCTCTGATAAAAGAGGGTCAGCAAGCACATAAACCCTTTCTTTCTTCTCTATAAGAGAAAAATCACAAAGTTTATCTAACCTTCTCTTCAGCGCAGAATCGCTCAAAGCAAGCGAAAATTCAATCTCCAAAAACCGTTTAATACTTCCCCAATGATTAAAACCTTTGCTAATAGCATAGAGAACCGCTAAATAGCTTCTATCAGTTGCCAACAAGAGATTCTCCAACTCTTCTGCCACAATCTCAGAGGCCTTCTCTCTAACCTTTTGCAAAGAATAAGAATGGTCATAAAACTTCCTATAATAGCCATAATAAGTAAGCCACCCTATCAAGCCGCCTACATTTTCATACACTTCCTTAATTTCACTTTCCGAAATATTCTTACCTATTTGGGCGCATCCTTCTATAAGATAGATGCGGGTTTTAGTAAAATCTAACGGCTTAAGCGCAACTTCCTCTATTAGCCGCCCCTTAAGAGGGGTTTCGCCACCTTTTGAGCGCCCCAACATTTTTTCTAAAAGCCCCACTTGAGAGCCACTTATAAATATCCTCAGAGAATAATGATCATAAGCATGAGCAAGCCATCGCGCCAAACCATAATAAGAGAGCAGTTGCGCCTCATCTATAACAAGCAATCCCTCAACTTTCTCGCTTTCTAAAATACTATCCACCTGCACATTAACCTTGAAACTTGTTCCCTGAATCTCAACCCTACTCAAAATATCCTTCAATCTTTGCTTAATAGAAGAAGAGAGGAGAAGCTCTCTTAACTTAAGTTCTAAGAGGTCCCAGAAATGCTTTTCATTCCTTACGCTAAAACCATCTAACCACGCTTTTGGCCCCTCATACAGCGAATAAACAACCTTAAGCAAACTACTTTTTCCAACTCTTCTGGGGCCCTTAACCACCGCCATCTTTCCTTCTTTCGCCACCCTATTTAAAACAGAGAATTCTTTCTTATAGTTAAAAAAATCCTCCAGGTTTTCCTTCAAATGAGGCGTAAAATACATAAGACATATTGAAACCGCTCTGTTAATAAAACTTCCGTTTTTTGTTATTTTTTGGAAGTTACTTCCAAAATTTGCTTGTTTTTGGAAGTTGAAGAAGCGACACGCAAAAAACAATAAAATCATAAGCACAATAAATATATGCGCTTTTTGGTTTTAGTTGGTTCCATAATGTCTGGGCTGGGAAAAGGGATCGCGTCAGCATCTATCGCAAAACTCCTTAAAATGCGCGGATTAAAAGTCGGGATGGTAAAATTTGACGGATATTTAAATGTGGACTGCGGCACCATGAACCCCTTTAGGCACGGCGAAGTGTTTGTGCTCCAAGACGGTAGCGAAGTGGATATGGATTTTGGAACTTATGAACGATTTCTTAACGAAGACATTAAAGGAAGCGCTTCTATTACGGGCGGCAAGATATTCAAGAAAATAATAGAGAAGGAGAGGAAGGGAGGGTATTTGGGGGAAGATGTACAGTTTGTTCCTCACCTTACGCGTGAGATAAAAAATTGGGTGAAAAAGGAGGCGGAAGGGAAGGATGTAGTGATTATAGAGGTAGGTGGAACGGTGGGGGATTTGGAGAACGGCTATTTTTTAGAAGCGATGAGACAGCTTAAAGCAGAGGAAGAGGTGGTGGTAGCGCAACTTACATATGTGCCTATAACCGCAAATGGTGAGGAGAAAACAAAACCAACGCAGCATGCCACGCGCCTTCTTCAAAGCATAGGACTGCAACCAGACATAATAATATGCAGGGCAGAACGCAACCTCAAAAAGGAAACCAAAAGAAAAATAGCGCTTTACTGCAATGTGCGAGAGGAAGATGTATTTAACGACCCTAAATTAGAGAGCGTTTACCACCTTCCTTTAATATTTGAAAAAGAGGGAGTGTGCAAAAGGATATTGGCAAAATTGGGCCTCAAATATAGAGCGGCAAACATAAAGCAGTGGGCAAACCTCACAAAACGAATAAATAAAGGAGAGAGGGTGGAGATAGCGATAGTTGGGAAGTATATTTCAGTTAAAGATGCATACGCGAGCGTTAAAGAAGCGATAATGCATGCCACCGCATATACGCGCGCAAAAGCAGTGTTAAAATGGATAGAAGCAGAGAGGATAGAGAAGGAAGGGGTGAGAGCGCTTAGAGGATGTAAAGGGATATTGGTGCCCGGAGGATTTGGAAAGCGGGGAATAGAGGGAAAGATAAAAGCGGTGGAGTTTGCGCGTAAAAATAAAATACCTTTTTTAGGTTTGTGCCTAGGAATGCAGTTGATGGCGGTGGAGTTTGCGCGTAATGTGTGCGGCATGGAAGCATCTTCTTCAGAATTTGATAAGGCGAAAATACCAATAGTGGATTTGCTGCCAGAGCAACGCGGCCTTTCTCAATTAGGCGGAACTATGCGCAAAGGCGCCATAAAAATTATTTTAAAGGAAAATACGCTCGCCTTTAATGCCTATAAAAGCAAAGAGATTTATGAAAGGCACAGGCACAGATATGCGCTTAATAGAGAATATCTGCCAGAATTGGAAAAGAAGGGGTTGGTGGTTTCTGGAATGTCGTCAGATGGCGTTGCTGAAATTATTGAGTGGAAAACTTCATTCGGTATTGCAACCCAAGCGCACGCAGAGTTTACAAGCAGGTTTGAGAGGCCTGCTCCTCTCTTTGTAGCTTTCCTCAAGGCAGCGTTGGAGTTTAAATTAAAAGGGAAAGAAGCAAAGAATAATTAACAAAAATGTGGAAAATTTGAAAACCATAAAAAGATTTTTGTGCAACTACACTTTATGGAGAATCTAAAAGAGCTCATAGTTATCCAAAACCCCCACTTTGAAGAAAACTTTTTCTATCCCTACCCCCTAAAGAGAGCGTTCTTTGGAGAAGTTGTAAAAAATATAAATATCCCACACATTATTGCTATTTCTGGGGTAAGGCGAACGGGAAAATCCACCCTTCTAAAACAGGTCATCAACCACTTAATATCAAACGGAGTTCCAAGAAAAAATATCCTCTACTTTAGTTATGATGAAGTGGTTGAAAATCCGCTAAACATCATAAAAGAATGGGAAGAGATAATATCAAGAAAAATAAGAGGGAGAAATTATTACCTTCTCCTTGATGAGGTGCAAAAACTCAGCAATTGGGGGGAAAAAATAAAGACATTATACGACCACCTAAACCTTAAAATAATTGTTAGCGGTTCTTCCTCTTTGGGAATAAAAAAGGGGAAGGAGAGTTTAGCGGGAAGGGTGATAGAGTGGGAATTGAAACCTCTTGCATTTTCTGAATTTCTCCTATTTTCTTCTAAAGCTG
>JALWZW010000026.1 GCA_026992595.1 Microcaldota archaeon
GAAGTGGTTTCGCGCTTATTTAAATGGATAGGAGTTGAGGATTTCAAAATAACGCCCTCACATGCAAACAAATCCTTTGCACTAAAACCCTCCCACCACAGATTCATAAAAAGCATAACGCGACCCCTCTCCCAAATTCTCTACCGCATCTTGGGAAACCATTTCCTTACATTCTATCAAGCGCTTTCCAACCACAACCTAACACCCACCAAGATAGCGGGAAAACTTTTAGGGCAACCCTCCCATAAATCACAACTTCCCATCCCGCAAGAACTAAAGATTTCTTATTGCAGGATTATTACAAAACACTTTCTTTCTGCCAAGAGGAAGAAATATTCATCTAACCTCTGCTGCCTCCTTCTTACTAAAGCCAAACCACATTAGCAGGTGCTTAACAATCCATATAGCAGTTAGAATAAGAAAGAGAAGCACCACACCAGCTCCTGCAGTTATTTCATCGGGAGGGACATCCGCATACACCATTGCCATAATCACATAAACAGAAACATTTACAGGAGGGGTGGAGAAAAGGAAAAAAGCCAAGCGCTTTGGAAGAAGGTGAAAATAGGTGAAAAACATAAGGACCGCGCCTACACCTACAAGCGCTAAAATTAAAATAGTATAAAACCCGCTTTCCAGTATTGCGCCCCAGGAACCACTCCTCATATAAATCTCGCGCATTATCGCAACCGCTACAAAAATAAACACCATGGTGTTGCCAAATGCAGTATTCCATCCCAACTCCTCTTTCCTATAACGCGCAAAATATAAAGTCATAAAAACAAGAGAGATAACAAGCGGGATTGTTACCCACAGCATATCCATGTTGCGCAAAGGCGCGTAAGCCAACTCTTCCAAACGCTCCAGCACTTGGAGGGCAAGCGGATGAAGGTCGCGCATGCTCTTAAAATGTTTGAAAAATAATTAAAGCAATGCGATTGGAAACTGCAAAAAATACCTTAATAGCGCTCTCTGGCATGGTCTCATCAAAACTAATGTCATTCATCTACTCATTAATAATAGCGCGCTTGGTAAGTCAAGAAGACATAGGCGCGTTTTATTTTTCGCTTTCTCTATTGAGCATAATACAGCTTATAGCAACATTAGGCCTTCCTCAATCGCTCTCCCGATACATACCTTATTTAGAAGGAAGGGGAAAAAGAACAGAACACCTAATAAAAACTGTGGCTCTGTTCTCCCTCCTGACCACCCTAACAGCATCAGCCGCACTATATTTTATAGAAGTTCCTTTAATAAGTCCTAAAATACAATACAGCATTAAACTACTCTCTCCATATATATTCCTCACCACCCTCTTCTCACTATTTACCCAGTATTATATAGGAAAAAAAGAGATCGCTAAACAGCAATTAGCGCAAATAGCAAACATTTCACTAAAACTCATCTTCACAATAATATTGCTGTTAACTACAGAAGACAGGATAGCGGCCCTTTCCTGGGGATTGCTAATCCCTTCAGCCATCATATCGCTTTTCTTTATAAAGAATGTGCCGCTGAGAGGAAGGTTTGATAAGAATGCGCTAAGAGAGGTGGTGTTTTTTGGTTTCTCCTTCACTCTGCTCTCCCTATCAGCGATCATAACCTTTAGCATAGATAGAATAATGCTGGGTATCTATAGCGACCTATCCTCCACAGGCATATATTCCATAATCTCCACAATGGCTAACGCCCTCCTCATATTTTCGCTCTCCTCTGCCTTAGCACATCTACCGCAAGTAGCGAACATATATGGGCAGGGTAAGCCGATTACTCTATTAACCAAATCCTCTCAAAAATGGGCAACCCTCCTCGCCCTCTTCCCAGTGCTCCTCATAACGCTTTTTCCTAAAGAAATCATAACTATAGTTTACGGAGAAGGTTATCTGCAGGGCGCCTTTGCCCTTTCCCTCCTAGCGTTAGGAGTACTCTTCAAAGGCGCCTCTCAAATACTCTCTAACACCCTTATAGCAACAAAAAGGATAAAATATGCGCTTATTTCCATGCTCCTAAGCGCAACCCTAAATACCTTACTCAACTATTGGCTTATCCCCAGCCAAGGAATAGAAGGGGCAGCCCTTGCATCCCTCACCTCTTTCATCGCCCTCTTCCTCATAAACTCTTTTTGGATGTACAAACACTTCAAATATCTCTCCAAAGAAGTTAGCGCCCTTCTACTCTCCGCCTTGCTCACCTACCTTACCTTCCCGCTGCTCTCCCTCCTCTCTCTCCTTTTCCCGCTCCTTACCATAATTCTAACCAGCAAAGAAGAGATTTCATTTCTTAAACAGAAATTCCAGAAACTGTTCCCTAAAATCAAAAAATAAGGGAACAGTTCCCTAAATTTTGGAAATGAGGGAATAAGAAAAAAGGCGTTGAGGAAAAAAGCTTAAGTTAAGGATTTAAAAGTTAGGGAATAACTATAATGTAATGTTGGAGGAAGTGTTGTTTGGGTCTATTCAACTGCCTGGAGAGATAATAAGATTGTTGGTCGCGTTTTTGGGCGTAGGAGTGGCTGCTTACTATGACCTTTTTAGAGAGCGAAACATACCTAACAACTACCTTTATGGATTTTTAGTAGCCGCGCTCCTTATAGATTTAATATTTTACAGCGAAAAACTTTTCCTTTTCTCTTTGGGGTTAGCGGTGTTTTTTGGAGGCATTGGATATATATTTTATAGATTGGGGCAAATAGGAGGAGCAGATGTTATAATTATAGCAGCGCTTAATCTATTACTGCCCATCCACCCCTCGCTAAGCAATATGACTATAAACATTCCCTTCATATTCTCCGTGCTCATATACTCTGGAGTGTTCTTCTCCCTTCATGTATTAGGATTCTTTGGAAAAAGAATGTATGAAAGAGGGGCAAAACCCAAGTACATATACCTCCTTCTCTTAATTCCCTTTTTAGTTTTCGCATGGGTCTATGCAAACTCATTCATTTTCTCTCCTATCTATCTGCTATTTATCACCATTCTATTCCTCGCCTCCCTCCTCTTCCTCATGTTCAAAGAGGAGATTAATGAAGAACTCACAGAAGAGGTGCCGCTCTCTCAAATTCAGGAAGAGGATGTGGCAGCGCTTGAATTGATGGATAAAGATTTTGTGGAAAAATTCAAAATCCCGCGCTTACTAAGAAAAAAAGACATAGAGCGCCTAAAGGAGGAAGGAGTGGATGCACTTATAATATATACAAAACTCCCGCCTTTTGTTCCCTTCCTGTTGGTAGGGATGATATTCGGGGTGCTTTTTGGAAATGCTCTCCTTATCTGAAATCCTTAATTATGCTATTGCCTTTTTCACCCTCTTCACCACATTTTTTTTCATCTTCCTCTATATTGAAAATAGAAAAGAGTGTCTAAAAAAAAGCCCTTCTCCTAAAAAATACCCCACCGTCTCCATAGTTATGCCTGCGCATAATGAGGAAAAATACATAAAAAAAGCAATAGAAAGTTTGCTTAACTGCGATTATCCAAAAGAAAAGATGGAAATAATTGTGGTGGACGATGGCAGCACTGACAGGACTTATGAGATAGCAACATCTTTTAAAGACGAAAGGTTGAAAGTTTATAGAATAAAAAAAGGGGGGAAAGGAAAGGCGCTTAATTATGGGATAAGAAAAGCAAGAGGAGAATTTATAGCAACCATGGACGCCGACTCCTATATAATGCCCAAAACGCTTAAAGAGTTGATAGCGCTTTTTGATGAGGAAGAAGTGATGGCAGTAACGCCTGCGGTAAAAATTCCGCCCAGTAAAAATTGGCTTAAAGAATTCCAGCGCGTAGAATACATGATGATACTATTTTCCAGAAAACTTCTTAGCTTCATTGACTCTGTACCTGTGACGCCAGGCCCCTTTAGTATGTTTAAAAGAGAGGTGTTTGAGAAGGTGGGCTTATTTGATGAAAACAATTTGGTAGAGGATCAGGAGATAGCGCTCAGGATTCAATCACACAACTTTAAGATAAAAAGTTCATTGACCGCAGATGTCTACACCCAACCGCCAGAAACGCTTGGCGCGCTTTTGAGGCAAAGGGTAAGGTGGCAAAGAGGAGGGATAAGAAATTATTGGAAATATAAATTTATGATATCGCCAAAATTTGGGGACTTTGGGCTCTATTTTATCCCCCTAAACTTTCTCAGTTTGGCCGCCTTTTTCCTTATTCTTGCGCTTATGATAGAGGCGTTTATCAACCAACCATATTATTCTAAATATATACTCATGGAAATTATGGGGCTCAACATAGGCCTCTACACGCTGGTAGGCGCATTCGTTATTCTAGTATCCATCTACTTTACCTATTTAGCAGTAAAGGCGTTTCCTAATGAAAAAGTAAAGGCGCGGTATATTATTTTATTCATTTTCTTCTATTGGTATCTTATGTTGGGCTACAATACCCTTTTCCTTATTAAAGAATTAACAAGAGGAAAGGCAGAATGGTAAGGAAGATTTCTTGGCACTTGTACGGGTTGGCATTCATATTTTCTTTAGCGGTGTTTATAGCAGGGATTATGGTGGGAAAAGCGACAGAAAACAGCGCAATGGAGGGATTAAGAAAAGAGACAGAAGAGATATCCAGCCAAATAGCCAAAGTGCAGTTATTGCTGCTTACAGATGAAAACCAAAATTTCTGCGCATTTTATGAAGAGGAACTAAAAAAAGTGGAAGAAAAGGTGGAGAGCATAGGTTACCAGTTAAGTTATTTAGAAGATGTAAAAGGAGTTTATGACAATGAACTAAAAAGAGAGTACTTTGCAGTAGAAGCACAGGCATACTTTTTAGCAGAGCGGATATCGCGGCTATGCGGAAAGGATTACCTGCTCGTAATTAATTTTTACACAAACAAAAACTGCGAAGAGTGTAAAAAGCTTGGGGAAGAGGTTTTGAAAGCAAGGGAACAGGCAGGGGTTCCTGTAAAGCTCTATTCTTTTGACGGGGAGATCGGAAGCAGCATCGCAGAGGGCTTTAAATCAAAATTCAACATAACCACCTACCCCTCCCTCGTGGTTGAAGGAAGTGTTTATGAAGGGTATAGAAGCAGTGGGGAGATTGTGAGGATTTTTAGGGAAGAGTATGATAATAAGAATAAAAGTTAAAACAAATGCAAAGGAGAGCAAAGTTGTGGAAAAAGAGGGAGAATATACAGTTTATGTAAAGGCAGTACCGCAAAAAGGGGAGGCAAATAGAGAAGCGGAAAAAGTGCTGGAAGAATTTTTTGGAAAAGAAGCGAGAATAATAAAAGGCCATAAGAGCAGGAATAAAATAGTGAAAGTTGGGGAAGAGGTTTGAGGGAAGAAAGGGTTCTAATATATTTCCATTTTACCGCTTCCCAAAAATTTAAATTGCAATTGAGAATAAATTTAGGGGAAGGTATGAAAACGCTTGAGGAGATAAGGGAAATTATAGAAAAACACAAAGAAGTGTTGAAGGAAAAATATGGAGTAAAGGAAATAGGTATCTTTGGTTCAGTGGTAAGAGGGGAAGCTAAAGCAGGGAGTGATGTTGATATTCTTGTTGAGTTTGAGAGACCCATTGGATTTTTTAGATTCTTAGAGTTAGAGGAATACTTAAGCGGCCTGATAGGACGCAAGGTTGACCTCGTCTCCAAAAAAGCGCTTAAGCCGCATATTGGAAAGCATATTCTTGAAGAGGTTGTATTTGTATGAAAAGAACATATCGTGATTACATATATGATGTTATATCTTCTATTAAAGAAATTGAAGAGTTCGTAGAAGGAATGAGTTTTGAGCAATTTGTAAAAGATAAGAAGACGGTTAATGCAGTTATTAGAAGTTTAGAAGTAATGGGAGAAGCGGTAAAAAAGATCCCTTCCACCTTAAGAGAAAAATATCCTAACATCCCTTGGAAGTATATTGCAGGTATGAGAGACAAACTTATTCATGAATATCATGGAGTAGATCTAGAGATCGTGTGGGAAGTTATAAGAAAAGAGATACCACCACTTAAACCCCAATTTGAAAAACTATTAAAAGAACTAGAATAATCCTTTTTATACTCTTCCTACTTAAACATAAGCATGCGCCTGAAAAATAAAAGAAATAGGTTTAGGAGAGTAAAGGAGATGGTGAAGAAAGGAGTGCGAGCGTTTGCTGTTGCTTCTGTGCTGCTTGCAGGTGCGTGCGGTGGTTCTTCTGAAGTAAAAGATGCTTCTTTTGATGGTAGAACAGCTTTAGATGCTTCCCGAGATGGTAGAAGAGATGCGCCCCAAGATAGATATGTTGATAGTAGATCTGCAGACAGTGCAGAAGATGTGATAAGAGACAGTAATGCAGGAGAAGAACCTATGCTTCCTCCTCTTTTAACTGAAGGTTGTATTAGAGGGGAGGGCGGAAATGAGTGGTGTTTAATAAAAGATGATTGGAGCGTCAGGGAAAACATGAGGGGAAGAGCGGTGGACATAAGATGTTTAGAATGGGGCCCAGGAATAGAAAAGATTATAAGACCTGCAGATGGGCAAGTAATAGTTACCTTTGACGGCCCATACACTCCTTTATTACTCATGCAAATAGTTGGCAGTTATGAATCCCAAGTGACCTTTGAAGTGAGGATTTCAGACAGAGAAACCGGCAAATCTGTTGGCCCTAT
>JALWZW010000027.1 GCA_026992595.1 Microcaldota archaeon
GGAGGGGGAAAATGGAGGAAAGCGCGTTTTCGGCTGCATGCGCCGCCCCTTTATCCACCCCCACCAAAGCGCCCTCATCAGAAACCCCTAAAAGAATGTAGCCGCCAAGCGCATTTGCCATAGCGCATATCTCTTTAGCCAAATCAGAAGTGGCCTTAACCTTAAACTCCACCCTCTCGCCTTCCCCTTCTTTTATAAGCGCGATGAGTTCATTAACATCCATTAAAAATAAAACAGCATAGCGCCTTTAAAAACTTTACGATTTTAGCAGGAAATTTAACGGAAAAATGAAAAGCGTTAAAAAAAGCGTAAAAAGGGTTTAACGGAAAACCGTTCACTCATCTGGCGCTTTTAAGAAGTTGCTCCAGGAAAAGGAGTAGTCAAAAAGTTCTTCGGGCTTGAAAAAGCGGTTTATTTCCTGCTCTGCAACCTCTTTGCTGTCAGACGCGTGGATGATGTTGCGGGAGGTGCTGTTGGAAAAGTCGCCTCTGATGGTGCCTGGCGGCGCTTTGGTAGCATTGGTAGGTCCAACCATATCCCGCACCACTGCCACCGCTTCCTTTCCCTCTACCACTAAAGCAATGACAGGGTGAGAGGTCATAAACTGCTCCAAATCTGGATAGAAAGGTTTATCCACCAAATGAGCGTAATGCTCTTTTGCGGTCTCCTTATCTATTTTAAGCATTTTTAACCCCACAATCTTCAAGCTCTTTCTCTCTAAGCGGCCAATGACCTCACCCACCAGCCCTCTCTGAATTCCATCTGGCTTTATAAGAATAAGCGTTCTTTCCACCTTCCCACCTATTTTTTACTTTCCCTATATTTAACAGTCCATTTAACCTTCCTTCCCTGGCGCCTAAGTTTCAAAAAATTCTTTTTTTCCTTGCGAGAGTAAAACCAATAAATGGTGCCGTCCTTCTTTACAAACATGATCCCTTTTCCCTTCGGGATTTCCTTACCAGAAAAAGAGCATTTAGGCATCTCATCACCTGGCCTTAATCTCCTTTGCTTCCCTTTCGGTCTCCAACAATATAATAATCATACCCTTTTTTACAGGTCCCTTCACATTCCTTAAAATAACCCTCCCTTTATCTGGGCCTTCCAATATTTTGCACAAAACTTGATAAATCTCGCCGTACACCCCTGTTTTTTCCCTTATTTCAACAATCTCTGCAGGGAAACCTTCATCGCTCATGCTCCTTCACCTTTTGGCTTAGGGAGTTTTTTAAGCAAGTCGTTAAACTTCTCTGCCGCATCTCCCGGGTCTTCCACAGCCACAGAGGAAGCGCCCACTTCAATGCCTACCGCGCTCCCCAACTCTTTTTTGCTCTTTACGAACGCATAAGGAATGTTTGCATCTTTGCAGAGTTGAGGAAGATGAACCACTACTTCAGGGGGCGTTACATCCTCTGCTATCACCACCAATTTTGCCTGCTTCCTTTCCACCGATTTTGTGGTTTCATTAACGCCTTTCTTGATCTTCCCCTTATCCTTAGCCACCGAGAGCATCTCCAATATTTGCGCCTTTACCTCATCCGGAATTTCCAAATCCACATAGCCCATAAAAACTACCTCATTTCATCGGTTTCAAAATTTATCTATAATATGTACCATCTCTTTTTAAAAACAAACGGTAAAAAGGCATTGCAGGAGGCGATTTACACAAATATCTTGTAGAAAAACTTAAAGACATTTAAAAATAAAGGATAGCATGGTGGAAAAACTATTAACAGAACTCTTGAAAGTGGATACCACCCATTCGCAAAACGGCGAAAAAATAGGCGAAATAGTGGAGAGATATTTAGGGCAGAAAGTAGAGGTGGTGGAAAAGGAGGGAGTAAAAAACTTTCTCTTCTTTAAAGGAGAGGGGAAG
>JALWZW010000028.1 GCA_026992595.1 Microcaldota archaeon
CATCTCTCCTCCATACCCTTCTATCTATTCTATAAAACAATTCTACCTGCATTTGTGGCTCGCTGCATTGGAATGTTCTTATTGCTGAGAGGCATACATTGTGATAGTGAGCCAACTCATTATAGCCGGGGTAATGGTCTAAGTTATAGAAGCAGTTAATTGCTTCTCTTGAACCGCACATTACACGAGCAAGGTTGATTGCCCCTCTCTCCACATAAAACGGCTGCTCTGGTGTTGGGATTGTGATGGAAGATGCCCTTTCTGTGGCTATATTCCTACTCATCCACTCCAACATTGCTTTCAAATCCTCCTCTCCCATAACTACAGCCCCTCTAAACCTCCCGTAAGCAGCCAGCCCTCTTAGAAACATATCTCTACTCAACTGCCTTACCAACTCCTCTCCTCCTATCCCATACAACCTGGCAAACAGCACCCTATCTTGCCTTGCCTCTCTTATAAGCCCCCTCTCCATTAACCGCCTTACATTCTCTTCTGGTGTGTAAATCCTTACGCTATACTCTCCATCTGCCCTTTGCCTGCTTCTGTTTTGCTCCCCAGTGCTTTGTTGAGTTTGAACAGCATGCTGGGAAGGTTGGGCAGAACGAGGGGGTTGAGCAGAGGAAGCCATGGGACCTGCAAGCGCAAGCGCCACCCCCATCGCAACTCTTCTAAAAAATCTACCAACTCCTTCTCTTATTCTCTTCCACCTTCTTTCTCTTCTCCTCTCCTCTGAAGTGAGCATCCTCCCTGCCATAAAAGAATAGTGGAAGTTAATGTTTAAATATCCAAACCTTTACCAAAACCACTATGCTAAAAAGAAAGGATATGCACGAACCTCTTTTCATGCGCTCTTTAAAAAGAGGCCCTGCTCCTCTTCATCCTAAGGATATCTCTTTAGTGCTGGGATATTCAGGATTGTCTTCCCAAAGTGTGGTGTTGGAGATAGGCGCAGGGAGCGGTTTTACCACTGTGGCTTTGGCACGCATTGCCAAAAAAGTGATTTCTTATGAAGTAAGAAAAGATTTTTATGAAATAGTTTCCCACAATGTCTCGTTGTTAGGATTGCGCAATGTGGTGTTGAAAAATGAAGATGGCTTGAACGCGGAAAATGAAAAAGAGCGCTTTGATTTGGTGTTTTGCGATGTGCCTGAAAACCACAAATTTGCATCCCTTGCAGAGCGCGTGCTTAAAAAAGGAGGTTATTTCGCCGCCCATTGCCTCCACGCTGAACAGGCGAAAGAGACGCACCTAGCGGCGGAGGAATGTTTAGAAGAGGTTTTTACTTTAGAGTCCATTGTGCGCGAATATGATGTTAAAAAATTTGGTTTTAGGCCTAAGCATATAGGCCTTACGCATACTGGCTATTTGGTGTTTGGGAGAAAGCGCTAATCATCAATTCTTTTCAACTTCCTTAATTTAAACTCCTTTTTATTATTCTTAAAAAGATAAAGCGCCCCTAATCCAAACACCACTGCTGCAACCAGCGCCACTGTCCCTATATCTTCTTTATCTTCGCTTCTCTCCATAAGCAACTCGGCGGTAAGTATGGTTTTAACATACTCCCCGTTATTATAAAACTCATACATCTTATTCACCTTTCCCCTCAACTCTCTAGGCACCTCTTTGCTTTTTATTAGCGAGAGGGCCACCTCTGCTTCTTTACTAAGCGCGTTTAGCGTATTCTCCATATCTCTAAGCATTTTCTCCATCTCGCCTGCCTTTTCTTCAAAATCCCTCTTACCCACGCTCTTTTCTAACTCCTTCCACTTCTTCTCAATCTCTTCTTTGCCGTACACAAATCTTGCAGATAGCCGCGTTCCCTGCGCGCTTTTCATTTCTCTAAAGTAATGCTCTTTTAAGCGGTAATATCTCT
>JALWZW010000029.1:0-614 GCA_026992595.1 Microcaldota archaeon
TTTATGCGGTGGTTAAGTGGAGTTTGCGCCCCCAGAAAAAAAAGAAGATTTTTCTTCTGATGATGAGGAGTTGTTAAAATTTATCCAAGAAGAGGAGCAAAAAATATATGTGGTGGGAGCGGGAGGAAGCGGCTGCAATACCCTTAATAGATTGTTTGAGATGGGAGTGGAAGGCGCTAAATTGATTGCAATGAACACAGATGCGCGCCACCTTTTGCAAATAAAAGCGCATAAAAAGATACTCCTAGGCAAAAAAACAAGCAGGGGAAGAGGGGCAGGAAGCAATCCAGCGATAGGAGAGCAGTCCGCAAAGGAATCGGTAGAAGAGATAAAAGAGGTGCTTAAAGACGCATCCATGGTATTTATAACTTGCGGAATGGGGGGTGGGACAGGCACAGGGAGCGCGCCTGTTATAGCAGAGGTGGCAAAAAAATTAGGAGCGCTCACCGTGGCGGTGGTAACCTTCCCCTTCTCCTCAGAGGGAAGGGTGAGGTTTGAAAATGCGCTGGAAGGGGTGGAAAAACTGAAGAAAAATACAGATACGCTCATTATGATAAAAAACGATAAACTCCTCAGTTTGGTGCCAGACCTTCCCTTAAATACAGCATTTAGAG
>JALWZW010000029.1:624-6576 GCA_026992595.1 Microcaldota archaeon
GTGCTGGCCGGCTCTGTGAAAGGAATAACAGAACTGGTCACAAAATCAGGGTTGGTTAATGTAGATTTTGCAGATTTGAAAACAATACTGAGCGATGGAGGTTTTGCGGTAATTGGGTTGGGGGAAGCGCCAAAGGATGCGAAAAGAGAGGAGAGGGCAAGGATGGCGGTGGAAAATGCGCTCAACTCCCCGCTTCTTGACGCAGACATAAGCGGCGCTACCAAAGCGCTTATAAATGTGATAGGCGGGGAGGATATGTCGCTTAAAGAAGCAGAATTTGTGGTGGCAGAGACCGCAAAGAGGATACATCCCAACGCCCACATTATATGGGGAGCAAGGGTTGAAGAAAACCTGGCCCGCGCCTCTATGAAAGCGTTGGTGGTGTTAGCAGGAGTGAAATTTGAGAGGCCTAAAGAGTTTGAAAGCGAAGGGCAGGCAGAGGAGCAGAAGATGGATTTAGATTTCGTCGGGTGAAAGGATGGAGATGGGAGAATTTTATAAAAGAGCGATAAGGATTCTTTACATTTCGCGCAAACCTACAAAAGAGGAGTATTTAAAGGTTGCAAAAATAACTGCTTTAGGGATGATAGCATTAGGAGTGGTAGGTTTTATAATATCTTTAGTTTTTTCCTTAATATAGGGCCAAAGTAATAAGGTGAGGGTATGATATATACAGTAAGAGTAACGGCAGGGCAGGAGAAGATAACTTCTGAAATCTTAAGGAAAAAAAGCAAAGCGGATAAACTTAACATCTATTCCATCCTTCATGTGGATAATGTAAAGGGATATATTTTTGTGGAAGCGGCAGATGAGCACGAGGTGGGGAAGTTAATAAACAAAGTAAGGCATGTAAAAGGAATGCTGCCCAAGCCGGTGAGTGTAGAGGAGATAGAGAAACTCTTGAAAGCAGAGAAGCAACCTGCCTTAATGATAGAGAGGGGCGATTTAGTAGAGATGACCTCAGGGCCTTTTAAAGGCGAGAGGGCGAAGGTGATAAAAATAGATGAAGCAAAAGATGAGATCACCGTGGAATTAATAGAGGTGGCGGTGCCCATCCCTGTAACTGTAAAAAGCAAGATGGTAAAACTGTTTAAAAAAGCAGGCGAGGAAGAGTAAGATGGCTCTTATAGAGCCCTTTTTACAGTCGCCCAATGAATGGGTGGTTGCAGGAGGCATATTTATAGCAACCATAACCCTTCTCTATCTCTTTAAATACATCATCCTTAAAAAGCTGGAAAAGGCGGTTAAAAAGACAAAGACCACCTTAGACGATTATTTAATAAACATCATCTCCAAGATCGGGTGGCCCTTCTATTTAGTGCTTGCGCTCCACATAACGCTTGCAGTAAGCAACATAGAGATAGAGTTAATTAATCTCTCTGAAATAATATATTATGCGCTTATCATAATAAGCGGCTACTACGGTATAAAAATCCTTAACAGCACCATTGAATATATTACAGCGCAAATAAGCGCGGAAAGAGAAGCAGTAGGAATGACAAAAACGCTGCTGCAGATAGGCGTTTGGGTGGTTATAGCGCTGGTGGTTTTGGCAAATCTGGGCTATGACACTTCCGCGCTTATAACAGGATTAGGGATAGGAGGTATTGCAGTGGCGCTCGCTGTTCAAACCATCCTCTCAGACATATTCGCATACATCTCCATTCAATTTGACAAGCCCTTTAAAGTAGGTGATTTTATAGTGGTAGGAAGCGATATGGGGACGGTGGAAAAAATAGGCATAAAATCCACGCGTATAAGAAGTGTGCAAGGACAGGAGTTGATAATATCCAATAAAGACCTTACTAACAGCAGGATAAACAACTATGGCCGCATGAATAAGCGCAGGGTGTTTTTCAACATTTTGGTGGACGGCAAGACAGAGGTTAAAAAACTTAAAAAAATACCCCAAATAATAAAAAAGATAATAGAAAGTATACCGGAAACAGAATTTGAAAGAGCGCACCTTATAAGGTTTGCAGAGTACGGAATACTGTATGAGATAGTTTATTATATGCTAACCCCCGATTATATAAAATATTTGGACACACAGCAACAGATAAATTTAAAAATTAAAGAAGCATTTGAAAAAGAAGGGATAACCATTCCCGTACCGACCCAAAGAGTGTATGTAAAGCGATCGTAGTCTAGCGGTTAGGATGTGGGCTTCCCAAGCCCATGACCCGGGTTCAAATCCCGGCGATCGCACTTAAATATTCCTCTTCTAAAGGATGGAGAGCAGCGGGGTAAATAAGGGTAAAAGGAGGCCTTCCTAAATCGCGCCCCATCAGCTCCCCCACTTTCCCAAAAGCAATTTTTTCATCACTTTTGGCAACGCGCGAGAGCACCACCACCCTATCCTCAAAGCCATACCTGGCAAGAAGGGAAAGCGCGCTTTGTGCGTCCATTGGCTGAGGTTCTGTATCTAATAAAATAAGGGTGTGCATTCCATAAGTTAGATTCTTCTTAATAATTTCAAAGGGGGAAGAAGGGGCATAGTTAGGACGGGGATTTACCAGCGTGGTGGTCCTTCCAAATTTATAGATTTGCAGGCCACAACGGGCTGGCGCTACAGAATAGATAGTAGAGTTGTGGCACACTTCATAAGAAATCCCCCTTTTTTTACATTCTAGTAAAAGGGAAATGTGGGTGGTGGCAACCAAAGGGTCGCCCTGCACCACAAGAGCCACTTTGCCTTTTTCCGCTTCCCTGATCAAAAAATCGCTCTCCACCTCTTCACGCGTTAATTCCTCAAAAGAGCGTTCCAGTGCCTTTTCCCATTCACGCACCTCTTCATCCTCAATAATGCCAGTATACCGCTCAAAATAGAGGCGGTCGCACTCCTTCAAAGCGTCCCACCCTTTTGTGGTAAAAACGCCTTCCAACCCGCTTCCCACTAAATAAAGCATACAGCATCACCCTCTTTAATAGGAAAATCTAACGCACATTCAACCGCAAAATCAATGGCTGCCTTGGGCTTTACCTGCTTAAAGCGGTTGTTAAGAATTTGCACCTCTTCCACGCGCCCCTTTCTCACAAAAGCAATCTTAACCTGAGGCCCTAAAAACCGCCAAAAGGCAGGCCTGCCGCTTAAGGGAAAGAGCAAAGGGCGCTTAATTCCAAAAACCACCGCGCCTGCGAGCCATTCCACAACATTTTCCAACAAAAGGGCGCGTTCCCTTCGTTTATTTATTATCAAAACCACCTTTCTCATAACCGGCCACCAAAAAATAGGTTTTAGGTTTAATTCTTTTGGTGCTTTTTTCCTCTCTGCTTTTAACAACCCCTTTTTCTTCTAATAAAGCAAGGTAGTTGCGTATTTGGCGCTTGGTGAGTTTCTTAAATTGGGAAAAGGCAGTATATATGGCATGGGTGGATTGAGGGCCAGATTGGAGAAGAGAGACAATAAAGCGCTCCTCTTCGCTTAAAAATACATCAAAATAAGTTGGCGCGCTGTCTTCCAAATCCTGAATCTCTATCTTTGCTTTCCCTCGCTCCTCCGCCTTTTTGGCAGCAGCCCTCAACCGCTCAATACAATCGCGGGCTGAAGTGCCGTAGCGCGCAATCTTTCTCAGCAACTGCTCTGAAAAGGAGCCCTTTCTCAACGCCAAATAAGCGCGCTGCCTAAGAATTTCAAAGCGCTGTTCCTCGTTGTAGGGAGCAAAAGGAACTTCATAGGGGGAAAGCATAGAGCGAATACGCGCATCTAAAGAGGCGAGCCACTCTCTGCTCTGAGCCACCGTTACCAGCAAAAAGTGAGAACTGCTCTCATTAGCTTTTAAAAGCAGGGCAATTAGGGAGTGCTGTTTCAAACCCTCCACATCATCCAAAAAAACCACAACGCGCTTTTTTTCATGTTTTATGAAATGTAAAAGGCGCGAGAACATCTCATCCACAGCCAAACCGCGCCGCGGGAGAGGGAGTTTAAGCGATTCCACAATCTTATTGAGCACGGCCATCGCAGTATAGTTCTCCCAACAGTTAACATAAGCGCAAACCACACCAAAAAGGCGCGAGGCCTGAAGGGAAAGATATTTTATAGAGGTGGTTTTCCCGCATCCAGAAGGGCCAAAAACATAGACATGCCTCCCCCCCTTTCCCCTTAAAAAAGGCCTAATAGATGCAGCAATGGCCTCCATTTCCCTATCTCTAAAAAGCACCTCATCAGGAAGGTAAGAGGGAAGAAGATATTTTTCATCTTCAATTATAACGCTTTCCTCTTCCTCTCTGAAAAAATCGCGCATATAATAAAATGAACAAAAAGATTATTTATTGTTGCAGAGCGGCTTCTAAAACATTAAACATAAACCTTTCCCAAAAACCACAAGTTTTTAAAGAATACCATAGAAATAGATATGTATGACCGTTAGAAGAATAAGAGATAAAGGAGAGATTAGAGGAACAACCATAAGAGATGCATTAAGGAGAGTGGTGGAGATTGTGGATAGAGAAGATAGAGAGGCGTATTTTAATAGAGGGGTTGCAGCATTGGAATTGGCGATAGATAAACCTAATGAGAGAGAAATGGAGATGATGAGAAAGGCGCTTAGAGAGAGATTGGAGCAATGCGATGTAAAAAGGATGGCGTTGATATTTTACCATCATGGCGGCAAAGAAGATTTAGAAGTGTTGGAAGAGATTAGAAGCAAAGTAAGCGAGGGAGAAAGAAGAATGGTTGATGAGGCGATTGAAGCGATAAGGGCAAGGGTGAATTTAAGAAAGGCCTAACATAAGTTTTTTTATTTTTATATTGAGGTTTAAATAGATGGCAGAAAGCGAGCAGTTGTACTTATTTAAAAAGAAGTTAAGGGAGCTTAAAAATTATAGGGGAAGCGGTACCGAACTTATTTCTGTATACATTCCTGCAGGTTCGCCTATTCACGAAACCACCAACAAACTGCGAGAGGAATTGAGCCAAGCGAGCAATATAAAATCTAAAAGTACGCGCACCAATGTATTGGGAGCTTTAGAGAGGATAATAAACTATCTTAAAATGTATAAAAAAACGCCTGAAAACGGCTTGGCGGTCTTTTGCGGGAATGTTTCAGATAATCCTGCAAAAACAGATATAAGGATTTTTGCAATAGAACCGCCAGAAAAACTTAATATAGGTGCTTATCGCTGCGATAGCGCCTTTTTTCTTGAACCTTTAGAGAACTTGTTAGAAGCGAAAGATAGCTATGGGATAGTTGCAATGGACGGGAGAGAAGCCACTTTGGCAATAGTTAAGGGGACAAATATTAACATAGTAAAGCGAATACATTCCCAGGCGCACTCAAAGATAAGGAAAGGAGGGCAATCAGCGAGAAGGTTTGAAAGGTTGATTGAGGAGCAAACAGAGAGGTATTATAAGAAAGTGGGGGAAGCGATGGATGAAGCGTTTTTAGGAAAGGTTAAAGGGGTTATAGTGGGCGGGCCCGGCCCTGCAAAAGATTTCTTTCTCAAAATGAAGCCCTTTAACTATCAGCACAAAATATTGGGCGTGGTAGATACAGGGTATACAGACGAATATGGGGTAAGAGAGGTGTTGGAAAAAAGCGGGGAGATATTGGCAAAGCAGGAAGCGGTTAAGGAGAAAAAAGAGGTGGAGCGGTTTATAAAAGAGGTGGTGAGAGAAGGATTGGCAACATACGGGGCTAAAGAGGTGATAGAAGCGATAGAGAGCAGGAAAGCGGAAAAAGTGCTTGTATCAGAAGGGCTGGAACATACCATCGGCGTGTATGAGAGCGAGGGGGAGGAGGTGAAAAAAGTTTTCCGAGGAAAGCCGCCTGAAGAATTGGAGATAAAAGGGAAGAAGTATAAGTTGAAAGAAAGCAAATTGCTTTTAGAGGAAATTGTGGAAAAGGCGCGAGAGAACGGCATAGAGGTGGAGATAATCTCCACCAACACAGTAGAAGGCGCCCAATTCCTCTCTGGCTTCGGCGGCATAGGCGCATTTTTGAGGTATAAATA
>JALWZW010000030.1 GCA_026992595.1 Microcaldota archaeon
GAGCAGCAGTATTTATTTTAGTCGCCTCATCTTTTAATTTTTCTATTTTATCCAATACAAAAACAGATTCTGTCTTAACTCGAGATTGTAAAACACAGAGAGGAGAGATGTCAACACCAATACAATTAATACCCAGAAGTTGTGCTTCCACTGCAGTAGTACCGCTCCCTATAAAAGGATCTAAGACAAAATCTCCTTCTTTTAATCTAATAAAATTAAGCAACGATCTAATCATTTGGGGGTGAAACTTTCCTTTATAGGGATAAATCCAATGTGTTAGATATTGATTTACTGATTTTGTTTGATTAAATTTAACTAACTGCTCATAAATTGTCGTTCTTCCATCTATTTTTTGGAAATATGCCACCCTTGACCTCAATAACTCTTCATCACCTTCCTTAAGAATAAATTTTCTCAAACTATTTGTAAACTCAAATCTTGCGTCTAATCCTTTTAGTTCCAACTGTGCTAAAGCCAATTCATAAATAAATTGAACCCTATCCATTAATAGCAACTCTGACATTCCTACACACCTTTAGGAAGTGTTCAGATCAAATTGATTTCCACATATTTAGTTCGCGCCAATACATTTAAACCTTTTTTAAGTAAATTGTTTGTGGAAGCGCTTTATGAAAAACTAAGAGAAATATATAAAGAAAAATTAGAGGAAATGGTTGAAAAAAAGCAGGCAGAGTATCATTTTTTACTCACTAAAAATGCGGCAGTTAAGCTGTTGGCATGGGAAAACGGGCTTATAAAAGATAGGGAAACCTCGCTCAAAGAGGTGGGCAAGGAAAGGTGCATAGTGCATGCAAAGGTTTATAAGGTAAAGTCAGGATACAACTGGCGCGTTATTATTTTGGAAGAAGAGGGGCATAAGGAGGCACTACTTCTAAAAGGAAAGGAAGCAAAAAAATACCGCTTTATTAAAGCAGGGGATAAAGTGATGGTTAAGGGAGTGGTGAGGGAAGATTTTTTGAAACTTGCTTATGGCGGGTATATAGCGGTGGAGGAGCCCAGCGCTTATGTTAAAGTGGATGAAGCGCAAGGATGGTGCAATGTTTATGGGAAGGTGACGGGAAAAGGCAGCGATTGGATTGAGATAGACGGTAAAAAGACCTTGTTTTTTAAAGAAGGGAAAGACAGGGCGGCAAAGATTGAGGTGGGCTGTGAAGTGGTTGCAGAAAATGTTTATGCCTCTTCCTCGCTTTATGCAGAGCACTCTTCGCGCATCTTTAAGCGGGGGAAGGTAGTGGTTGGGGTTTTAAAAAGCATGGAAGCGGTGGAGGGAGGGGTGGTGGTAGATATAGATGGGAAGCGCTTTACATTGGATGAGAACAGAGCATGTGCATTTTTAGGTGTTTCCCTTCCTAAAGACATCCCTCTTTCCACAGTTGTAAAGTTAAAAAAAGAGATGCTTTTAAATAAAAAAGTGGTATTAAAAGAAGTGGGATAATATGCCCAGCATTTCTCTTAAAGTTGCGGAAGCATTTCAGAATGATGTAGGGAGAGGGATAGCGCGTATTGATTCTAAAGCAAAGGCGCAGTTAGGAGTGGTAACAGGAGATATTATAAAATTGTCAGGCAAAAAATCAGCGCTTGCTATTGTGTGGCAGGCGCACCCTGACGATGAAGGATTGGATATGATTAGGATAGATGGAATTTTAAGGCAAAATGTGGGAGTTAGTTTAGGGGAAAGGGTGCTGGTGGAAGCGGTAGATGCAAAACCTGCCAAAAAAGTGGTCCTTGCGCCTAAGGAAGAGGTGCGCTATTCTGTGGGCTTTGACCGTTATGTGAAAAAGCGGTTGGTGGGAAAGCCAGTGCTTAAAGGAAACCTACTGCCTGTAGGTATTTTTGGAACATCTATACCGTTGGTGGTGGTGCAGGTTGTACCGCAGGGAGCGGTTATTATTACAGATGAAACAGAAGTGGTAATAAGAAAAGAACCTGTGAAGGAGTTAAAGCATGTTCCTAACATTACTTATGATGATGTGGGAGGACTTAAGGATGCTATACAAAAAATTAGAGAGATGATAGAGTTGCCTTTGCGCCATCCTGAGCTTTTTGAGCGCTTAGGCATAGACCCGCCTAAAGGGGTTATGCTCTTTGGGCCGCCGGGGACCGGAAAAACGCTTTTGGCAAAGGCGGTGGCAAATGAAAGCGATGCAAACTTCTACTATGTAGGCGGTCCTGAAATAATAAGCAAATATGTAGGGGAAAGCGAGGAACGGCTTAGAAAATTGTTTGCGGAAGCGCAAGAAAACGCGCCTTCCATTATATTTATTGATGAAATTGATGCGATTGCGCCTAAGCGAGAGGAGGTGACGGGAGAGGTAGAAAAGCGCTTGGTTTCCCAACTTCTCACCATAATGGACGGTTTGAAAGCACGGGGAGATGTTATTGTTATAGGCGCTACCAACCGCCCCAATTCTATAGACCCTGCGCTAAGAAGGCCTGGGAGGTTTGACAGAGAAATTGAAATAGGAGTGCCTGATGAAGAGGGGCGGCTTCAAATATTGCAAATCCACACCCGCTCCATGCCGCTTGCACAGGATGTTAAACTTAAAAGGATTGCAAAGCTCACACATGGCTACACAGGAGCAGACATAGCGCTTCTTACCAAAGAGGCAGCGCTGAAGGCGCTTAGAAGGATGCTCCCTAAAATTAAATTGGATGAAGAGACACTTCCACCTGAAATATTAGATAATCTAGAGGTTACTAAAGAAGATTTTATGAATGCGTTGCGAGAGATACAGCCCTCAGCATTAAGAGAGGTTTATGTAGAAAAACCCAATGTAAGGTGGAAAGATATAGGAGGGTTGGAGGAAGTTAAGAGGGAGGTGCAAGAAGCAGTGGAACTTCCTTTAAAAAAGCCAGAGTTGTTTGATAAGATGGGTATTAGGCCGGTAAAAGGCATTCTCCTCTTTGGCCCTCCGGGAACTGGAAAGACCATGATTGCAAAAGCGGTGGCTACCGAGACAGAGGCCAATTTTATTGCTATAAACGGCCCGCAGGTGCTTAATAAATATGTGGGAGAGAGCGAGAGAGCGGTAAGAGAGTTGTTTAGAAAGGCGCGCATGGCCGCTCCATGCATTTTATTTATTGATGAGATTGACGCAATAGCGATGCGCAGGAGCGGTTACGGGGAAGAAGGGACATTGGTAAATGAAAGGGTGGTAGATACCCTACTTACAGAGATGGACGGGCTTAAATCTTTGAAGAAAGTGGTGGTGATAGGTGCCACCAACCGGCCAGACATGATAGACCCTGCTCTTTTAAGGCCAGGTAGATTTGACCGTATCATAGAAGTTCCTCCGCCAGATGAAGAGGCGCGCTATGAAATATTGAAAATACTCACCAAAAAGATGCCTTTAGCAAAAAACATCTCTCTCAAGCAAATAGCGAAGGCAACAGAGGGCTTTACAGGCGCGGATTTAGAGAATTTGGTAAGGGAAGCAGGCATGAATGCTATACGCAACGGAGAAAAGCAGGTGAAAAAAGAGCATTTTGAACATGCATTTAAACGGATTGTTCCAGCCACAAAGCAGGAAGATTTAGACCATTTAGACAAATTTAAATCTGCCACCAGCATGTACAGGTGAGAGGGTGCGCTTGAAGATATTTGCAAGGTTGTTCATGCTTTCTCTCATCCTTTCCCTTGTCTATTTCGGTTTAAGCGACCTTTCTGTTTTAGGCCTCTTAAAATTAGTAGCACTGGGCGGTGGACTTTCCCTATTAATAGCGTTTGCCTATCCGGAAATAAGAGGAGTAAAGAAAGGCGATGAAGTGGTGATTGTGCAGGACGCTGCCACGCCCGGCTTTTTAGGTAAAGTAGGAAGAGCATTACATAATGCCAAAAAGATGGAAAAAATAAGGATTAGATTGGATAACGGCCGCGAGATCTTAGGAGTGGTGGAAGACCATGGCGGCATAATAAGCCCGCCAAAAGTAAGGATGATTTATGAGGAACGGTTGATTGAATGATTGAAAGGGAAGAAGCAAAGGAGATTGCAATAAGCGTAGTTGCCATATCGTTGGCATTGGCCATTGTTTTTGCAGGATTGGACGGCCTTTTCCTCTTTCCTAAAGAGTTTCTTTTTTTCGTTTTCTCGCTTTTGGTTACTATAGGAAGCGGTTTTATACTGCATGAGATGGGGCATAAATTGGTGGCCATTTCTTATGGCGCATATGCGCGCTTTAAAATGTGGGCTCAGGGCATTGTGTTTATGTTCCTTACTTCTGTTCTCGGCTTTCTTTTTGCAGCACCTGGCGCTGTCTATATTTTTTCCCCTTCCATTTCAAAAAAAGAAAATGCCATCATCTCCTTAGTAGGCCCTTTAATAAATGTCCTTTTAGCAATATTCTTTTTAATAATGCAGGCGCTCCTTCCCCTCAAACAGTTTTACAGTTTTTTAATCTTTTACGGCGGAGGGTTTGCCGGCTATGGAATTTATAGAGGTATATTTGATGTGTGGCAGTTCGGAGCGGCCATCAACCTTATTTTGGCAATGTTTAACATGATCCCCATCTTTCCGCTAGATGGAAGCAAGGTATATGCATGGAACCGCTTTTTATGGGTGGCTTCTATCCTATTCCTTCTAGCATTTGCCAATGCAGTAATTGGCTTTCAAGCGACAGTGTCCTTTGCCTTAATGTTCTTTATAGCGTTTATACTTTCCAAACTCTTTTTCGGGTGAGGGCATGGAATGGAGAGGAGCGGAAGCAGTGGTGAGAAAAACGCGCTTTTTAGGAAGGGAGGTTGTGGTTAAAGAGAGAATTAAAAAGGCCTATAGAAATGAAGTTTTAGACAAGAAATTGAGAAAGGAGAGGACGCGCTCAGAAGCAAAACTCCTGCACAAAGCAAAGATAGCAGGGGTGAGGACACCCATTGTTTTTGAGGTTAATGATTTTTCTATTGTTTTAGAGTTTATTAAAGGGATAAGACCCTCACCGCAAGAAATAAGCAAAGAGGCGGCGGTTGCACTCGCCAAACTTCACCACCACAATATAATACATGGAGATTTCACGCCTGCAAACTTTTTGATTTCTGAGGACTTTTATGTAATTGATTTTGGATTAGGGTTTGTTTCTTCAGCACTGGAGGATAAAGCGATGGATGTGTTCACGCTCTTAAAAAGCGGGATTGAAGAAAGCGTTTTCTGGAAATATTATGATTATGATAAAGAGAGGGTGAAAAGAAGGGTGGAGAAAATAAAAGAAAGAGTTAGATATGCGTTTTAGATTGCTTGGAAGATGGCTTCATGGACCTAACCTTGCGACCTTTTCCACAGCCAGAAGATCCCTCCCAGCACAATCACCGCTACCAAAGCCCACAACGCCTCCTGAGGAAGTTGGGGTGCGCCTCTCTCCGCTTCTGCTTCGCTTACCTCTTCTTCTGCAACCACCTCTGCAGAGGCACCGCCTGCCCTTATTTTATAAGAACCTGCCTGCTCCATGTTAAGCGTTAATCTGCCCTCATCATCTGTCTCCACAGTTTTAGATTCACCTGCCGCATTAGTGTAAAGCACTTCACAATTGCTGCAGGGCGCCCCTTCTCGCAGAACTTTACATTCCACAACTTCACCCACTTTTGCGCGCTCTTTTCCGCATGTTATGGTATATTGAGCATCTCTGCAAAAGCCCAATCCTTGCGAAAGGTCGCACACTCTGTCCCCTCCACAGTCCTCATCACTCCTGCATTCAGCACACCTTCCCTGCACACATACACCTTGAGCGCATTGATTATCATCTTCGCACTCCTGCCTTACACACTTACCTTGATCACACATAAAGCTAGGTTTGCATTCTTCGCTTGTTTGACATTGAGGTTGAGGTACGCACCTCCCTTGATAGCACAATCCGCCTTGACACTCCTCATCGCTTTGACATTGGGGATAGTAGCAGCCCTGCTCACCGCATTTTTGACCTTGGGGACAGTCACTGTCCTTGCTGCAAAGCGGGTTTTGATTGCACCAATTTCCGCTAAAACTATAAACTTGAGTTAAAGTTGCGGTTTGTTGAGGTTGTTGTTCGCTTTCGCAATATTCCTGCTGGCCACAATCCCATTGCTCATTGCAGGGGGGCGGGGCGCAATAACGCTGCTTCTCGCCTTCCTTTTCCACCTCTCTGCAAACATACCCTTGCGCACAGTCCTTATCTCTTTCACATTGCGGTTGAGGGAGACATCTTCCGCTCGCTTGCTGGGGTGCAGCAGTAGCATAAAACCTCGCTCCGCTGTCCTCTCCGCAATAGTAGCCCTGCGGACAGTCCAAATCGCTTTGACAAGGGGGTTGGCACTGCTCGCGATCCACTAAAAGCGCCTTAGTGGTTTGAGAAAAATAGCCCTGCTTTGAGGCGCTTACCACCACTTCTTTTCCACATCCTTTAAAAACAAAGCGCCCCTCACTGTTTGTCTCCCCTTGCGCTATCTCTACATTAGTGCGCGCGTCCTTTACAAAAATCCTCACCCCTTCCACCGGCTTTTGGCCTGAACTTACATAAATAACTGTTCCTTCGCATTCGCTAGCAATATCTATACGCATCTGTTTAGGAGTAGGTTGTCCTCCTGAATCTCCATACCCTCCTTGCCCCTGCCCTCCGCTGTAAGCGAAGAGAAGAGAGGCAAAAAGTAAAAGGAAAAGCCACCTCACAAAACCACCTCATCTGCTATCCACAGTTTCACACCTAAAGTAATAGGTGCTTATTTTTTTACCTTTTGCATCAAGCAATTTTTCGCTTTTAAAGGTGCGGCATAATTTGAAATACCTGTATTTTTCAGAAGGGAAATAGCGTAAGGTAAATTCCTCTACACCGTCCAAAACAGTGGAAGAACTGTCCGCTAAAATAAAACCGCGCCCTTTTGCAGAACCTCCGCTTTCATAAACAATAAGCACTGCCGCAATCAAACTCTCCACTTCTTCCCCATTCACCTTAACATCGCTTACCGGCTGAGTATCAAAGATGACATTAGAGGGTTCGCTGTCCCAGCCAGCGCGATGCCTTAGCCAAGTAAGGGTAGTTTCCCTCAAATCTCCCCCTTCAAAAGTGCTGTAAAAATCTGCGTTCAGCACCCTCTCCGCTTCATCCATAAATTGACGCACCGTTTTATTGGTGGATTTTAAAGGTTGGGCAGTTGCCGCCTCCCCTCCTGTTTCCTCCTCTGCAGAGGGGGTAGGGGTAGAAGAAGAAGGTTGTTCTGCCCTTTCCCCTCCTTCCTCTCCATTGTTGGCAGGCAACCTATCTCCTTTAACAATATCTCCCACACTTTCATTAATGGTGCGTATATCTTTTTCTTCCACCGGTCGCAACTCACCTGTGCTCACATTATAAACACAGCCAAGAAGTAAAAAAGCGGCGCCTAAGAGAAGCAACACTCTCATCATATAGCCCATCATACAAGCCTCCTTTCAGTTATAAGAACCCAAACGGTAAGCACAAAGAGTATAAAGTTTTTAATAAAGCCCATTTTCAGTTTTTCAATAAAAGTATTCTTTCGCTCTATAGTTTTAAGCAGGTCTTTAAATGCTTCCTTTTCTCCAGGTCCTAATTTAGATTCTGTTATCTTCACATGCTTCTTTCCATCAATAATGGTAACCTCTTCCTGCTTCCCAATCTGCTTTTTCGCCTGCTCATACCAGGGCGGGAGAGAGGAGCGCTTTTTCTTTATAGCCACTATGAAATCGCCCAATGTTATGGGCCTCTGCTTAACCTGCTTTTTAGCCAACTCCACCGCTTTCTCTCTAGGCATCCCTCTTTTCATAAACTCCTCTGCCTTCTCCTCTATTGCTTTAAACGCTTCCCTCCAAGGAATGGTCGCTGCTTCATCCACTATCGCTTTATGATCAGCGGCTGCATAGCCAATAGTTGCAAAGCCCAGAAGGCTGAAGGGGATAAGAGGCGAGAGCGGTCTTTTTTTGGCATGCATTTTTAGTATAGCAACGCGCGATTTATAATCAGGTTCAGGAATATAAATGGTTTTGCTAAAACGGCCCGACCTTCTTAGCGCAGGGTCCACATCCCAAGGCGCGTTGGTGGCTGCAATAATGAGCACATTCTCATTGTTTGCCTCCACACCATCCATTTCATAGAGCATTTGGTTTACCGCCATCCTCATATACTGTTGCCCTTCCCCGCTATCCCTCCTGCCACCTATTGCATCCACTTCATCAAAGAATAGAATGCAGGGCGCATTCTTGCGGGCCAGTTCAAACACTTTGTGAATATTTTTTTCAGTATTACCTACATACATATCTAGTAAATCAGAAAGTTTAGCGTTTATGAATGCAGCGCCGCACTCTCCTGCAGCCGCCTTCACAATATAAGTTTTTCCGCAACCGGGCGGCCCGTACATCAAAATACCGCCCCCGCCCAATTTTCCATACTTCCTTGCAAGGTCTGGATTCCTCATAGGATAAACTATCGCTTCCCTTATCTCCTCTTTCATCTTCTCCATACCAGCCACATCTTTAAAGGTCATGTCTGGTTTTGAAAGGAGCGTAATGTCGCCAGTGCTCGCCTTCCCTTCCTGGTCTTTCTTAGCGCGCGCTGATTCTAAATGCGCCTTTGCATCCTGCAAATCAGGGTTAAGTTCCAATGCCTTTTCATAATCCTTTATTGCTTGGCTTATCATGCCCGCATATTCATAGGCAAGGCCGCGCAAATGATATGCCTCTGCAAAATTAGGGTCTAATTGGATAACTTTTGTGAAATCTTCCGCCGCTTTCTCATACTCTTCTAAAGAAGCATAAGCCAGGCCGCGGTTGTAAAATGCCTTTAGATAATTAGGATTTAAACTTATAGCGCGGTCATAATCCTTTATAGCGCTTCTAAAATCTTGCTTGCGGTAGTAAGCATCCCCTCTGTTATTGTAAATCATAGGGTTTTGAGGGTCTAATTTTGCCGCTTCTGTATAATCAGCGATGGACTTATCAAAATTTTTTAATTGATAGTAGGCAAGCGCCCTATTAAAGTATGCCTCAGAAAAAACAGGGTTTAGGAGAATGGCCATGTTGTAATTCTCTATAGCGCGGTCATAATCGCCCCTCTCATAATATTCATTACCTACTTCATAATAGGAGCGCGCGTCTGTTGGCCCTTTTTTGCCTGCCATTAATTACATTTCCGAAAATAATGTTTTTAAACTAACCTCACAGGTATTGCCCTTCGCAGCGTTGCTATTCGGAAGCGAGGGTAATAACGCCAAGGATTTGTAGCCAACTCTCCCACCATTGCGCCGCCTTTAAGGGATGCGTTTCTTATAAGCGGTCCGTAAGTGCTTACAAAAGCGCCTACAGGCATGGAGTAATAGCGTTGTGCTATATTGCGGGCCTCTTCGTGCGTGTAGCCGTTTGAGAGAAGGAAAGAGTAAAAGCCCAATGCTTCGCGCACCTCTCGGGCTTCAAACAAGCCCCTCTTTTGCGCATAATTTAATACTTGCTCAAACTGTCTTTCATACCTGCCTGTCACATCAAACTCCATTTTCTGTCCTTTAACCACCCACATCGCTCTCAAAACATCTCCTATACTGATCTCCCTCATTCCAAAGCGCTCTCCTGCCACATCCCCTAATTCCTCCCGAAAGCGCTGTTGAGCAATAAGAACTGCCTCTTGCGCAATTTGCGCACCTGTATAATTAACATCCCTATCATACTGAACAGAAATGCCGCTTTGAGTTAAGTTTCCGTGAGTAAATACATAGAGCATTGCGTCTGCCTCTTGCCTGCTTAAAACTCCGCGCTCCACCAGTTCATTTATTTGATTCTGAAGTTCTTCAGAAATACGCTCCTCCCTCTCTTGAGGTTTGGTTGTAACTGCCATGTATAGTTTTGGTTTTAAGTTTTATAAAAACCTTCCTTTACACCGCCTTTCACAGCATTATATTCCGCTGCTCACCTGGTCTCATTATTACCTTGTTTCCGATATCTAAGCGCTCAGGGTCTTCTTCTATTTCAGGGAAGGTGTTGTAATGCATAGGCACCACAATTTTAGCGCCTAGAAGTTGAGCGGCCTTTTTTGCATCTTCCACATCCATGGTGTAAGTGCCGCCTATAGGCAAAAAGGCGACATCAATGCTGTACCTCTCCCCTAAAAGCCGCATATCCCCGAAAAGCGCAGTGTCGCCCGCATGGTAAAGAGTGCGATTTTTATATTTTACAATAAAACCAGCAGGGCTGCCGTAAGGGCAGGAATGGAAAGCAGGCGTTATATATATCTCCACCTCTCCATCTCTAATCCTCCCCCCAATATTGCCCTTGATAGCACGCTCCACTCCTGCCGCATTTACCAACTCAAACACCCCCACCAATTTCGCCCCCTGGCCAACCACTTTTTTCGCATCCTCTAAACCATGATCTCTATGCCCGTGGCTTACAAACACATAATCTGCATCTAAGCGTTGCGGCGGCTTTGCTACTGGATTGCCTTCTATCCACGGGTCAAAGAGAAAGCGCTTATCCTCAATTCTTACAAGAAACGCAGAATGCCCAATATAGTAAACATCCATCTTCCCACCTCCATTGCAATCCAAGGGCCACGGCCGAGAATCGAACTCGGGCCTGCGGGACCACAACCCGCCACGCTACCACTACGCCACCGTGGCCGCCAACTAAATAGTTAAAAAGATTGTAACGCTTATTTATGCGATGATTGTTGAAATATTTATTGCAACTATTATTATAAGTTTTATCTCCACTCTTGGGTTTTTTATTTTGGATTTTAAATACGCGCGCCTATTTATAAGCTTTGCCGCGGGTGTAATGCTCTCTGTTGCCTTTTTAGACCTCCTTCCTGAAAGTGTTTCCCTGCGGGGAGAAGAAGCTTTTCCTCTCGCCCTCTCAGGAATTTTGCTCTTTTTTTTGGTGGAATCCTTTTTAGGATGGCACCACCACAAAAAAGCATCAGGACTGTTAGTTTTGGTAGGAGACGCACTACATAATTTTGTAGATGGTATTGCTATTGCAGCCGCCTTTTTCGTCTCGCCTGAACTTGGCTTTTCCACAGCGCTTGCTGTTGCGCTTCACGAAATCCCGCAAGAGTTGGGGGACTTTTCCATCTTAATTAATAGCGGCTATTCTAAAAATAAGGCGCTTTTATTAAATTTGGTAAGCGGTTTTACAGCAGTTATTGGCGCCCTATTATTTGTTTTAGGCGGAAGTTATGTGGAGGGCACCTCACCTTATGTATTGGCACTTATAAGCGGCATGTTCATCTACATATCGGCAACCGACCTTTTGCCAGAACTATTGCAGAAGAAAAAAGTGGAGAACATAATAATTATGCTTATAGGCGTTGCAATAGGTGGTCTGCTCTAACATGGAAGTTTTTTAAACCGTTCCCCCTTCTATTAAAATAGCGCTCTCCATTAAGTGCCGAGGTCGCATAACCCGGTAGTGCGCACATTCTTTTTGCTTAGTGCAAAAAGGAGCGCAGGCCTGGAGAGCGTGTCCCGCAAGGGATTGTGGGTTCAAATCCCACCCTCGGCGCTTCTTTTAAGGAAATTAACCCTGTCTATATTTTAAAACCCCTGTGATTTCTTCTCTATATGCTCTATTATTTAGACATTGAAACCTATTCGCAGCGCGCCCCAGATCCTGCTAAAGACAAAATCATTAGCATTCAATTCCAACCGCTCTGTTGGGAAGGGGCAGCGGGAAGGTTGATAATATTAAAGGAGTGGGAAAGCAACGAAAGAGAGATTGTGAAAAAATTTTATAGATTTTTAACTTCTAAAGGAGTGTGGGGATTTGTGCCTGTTGGCTTTTCCCTCACTTACGAATTTGCTTTTTTGAACGCCAAATTTGAAAAATATCTTAAAAGCCGCATTGATTTTTTTGGAAGGCCGCATATAGACCTAAAGCACATAATAGTTATGATGAACGGCGGGTTTAAAGGCGCTAAGCTAAGCCATTTTTCAACAAAGCGCGCTAACGGCAACATCATTCCGCTTTATTATAAAAAGAGAGAGTATAGAAAGATAGAAGAATATGTGAAAGAGGAGGCGCGCGCCTTCTCCTCTCTCTTTTCCGCATTGGGAAAAATGTTAAAAAGCATTAAACCGCGTTTCTACCGCCCTCTTATACGAAGTGGGGAAGGAAATTGAGGGCAAAGAAGATGAGCGTAATATAGGAAACCACTTTTACCATCAATTTGTTCTCTATGTTAGCATCTATAATATGATAGCCATCAAAGAGAGGAATGGGAAGAAGATTAATGGTGCCCACTATAAAATTGAGTGCAAAGGCCAAAGCAATAGTTCTGGTGATAAAAAGGGGGAGAGAGAGGTAAAAAGAGGTTAAAAATAATAGGAAAAGGGGGATGCTTGCATAAAGATTGAAGGCAGAGCCAGCCACCAAAACCCGCGTTTTCACCTTCCTGTTTTTCCTTTTCAATTCTTCCTCGTCTGGCTCTACAAAAGCACCCACAGGAATTATTCCAAAAAGCACTATTCCTGCTGATTTAAGCTTTATTTTTCCCATTCTTGCAAGCACTGCATGGGCGCCCTCATGCACAATAAGCACAATTGCAAGCGCCAGCACCCCTTCTATAAGGGGAAGATTTATGCCTGGGAGCAACAGTTGGCCGCCGGGAGCGGTTTGCTGGAGAGTGGGGGCGCCAAAAAAAAGCGTTTCAACCGTGGCGCTCAATACCACAAACGCGTAAAAAGCCAAACTGAGCAGCACAAAGGAAAAAAGGCCGCCTGCAAAAAGAAGCGCTAAGCCCACCCATTGAAGAAGTTGAGAAGCGGTACCGCTAACCGATTGTTGGGGCAGGTCTCCTTTAAGAACGCTTACAAGAACATAAAAAGAAGAGGGTGCAACAATTAAACTTAAGAGAGCAAGGAGGGCCAAACCTGCTAAAAGGTTTTTCCAATCTATATGTTGGGGGGTGAGCACTTTCCCCATCAACCCATAAGCCAAAACAGTGCCAACATCTGCCAACCGCTTAAAGACGCTGTAACCAGCAAGTTGCTCCACCGCCTTAAGCCCTTTTCTGCTTTTAAGGAGCACAAAGCCCATTTCGGTGCTGAACCCAAACTTTTTTTCAAATATTTTTCCTACCGCAACCATCTCCAAAACCACCAGACCAAACTTCCACAATCCCGGAATATCTAAAGAAAGAATACCTAAAAATATAATAAGGGCTAAAAGGGCGATTAGATAAACGAGCATGTATAATAATAAAAAGCAAGCGTTTTTATTTCTTCTCAAAAGGGTTGAAGTCAAAGGGGTCTTTGTAATTGAAGAGAATAAGTTGGGTAGAGGTGCGCACAATAATTTTGTTTTGCGCTATCTTTTTAATCAAATCAAAGAGGTGCTTTCTATTTTTTGCGCGGCAAAGAATAAGCACATCAAAGGCGCCAGTGGTTGCATAAACTGCCTCCACCTCTTTTAAGCGCACGATGTTTTCTAACTGTTCTTTTTCACCTGCCACCCCACCTCTCACCTTTGCCATAATTATAGCGTGAATATCCCATCCAACCTTCCTGTATTTCACAGCAGTGCCATATTTCCTAATAACCCCCTCTCTTTCCAACCTCTTAATCCTCTTTATCACAGTGTTTGTGTGCAGTTTTAATTCTTCTCCTATCCTTTTTGCAGAGGTCCTTGCATTATTTACCAAAAAGTAAAGAATTTTCCTGTCCACCTCATCCATTTTTACGCCCGTAAGCTCTCTTTATAATCTCCCTATTGCACGCATTATGCTCACTGCAAAACCGCTCGCACTCTTCCGCATCCTCTCTCCTCACATAAATATAACCACAAACCTCGCATTCATATAGCGCACGGACCATAATTAATATTTAACTGTTTGTATTATAAACATGCTCTCCTTTCTCAAAGCGCTTTGGAGAACTGCGCGTTTTGAACATGCGCTCTTGCTCGCCGTTGCAATTATTGCTGCTTATTTTGACCACACGCCTCTCTTATCTGAATGGCTAGCGTTGGGCATTGCCGCAGCCATCCTTTCTGAAATCGCGGCTTTTTCTATCAACGATTATGCGGACCGCGAGACAGACAGGATAAACAAAAAGGACACGCCCTTAGTTAAAGGAGAGATATCACCGCATGCAGTGCTTCTCTTTTCCCTCTCCTCGCTTATCGCCTCTTCCCTTTTAGCGCTTGCGCTTCCTTTGCAGGCGGGCGCGGTGGTGATTTTTGCAAACCTTTTTTCGCTGTTGTATAATTTTGTGCTGAAACGGGTGCCGTTGGCTGGCAACCTTTATGTGGCGTTCACAATGGCGCTTCCATTTATTTTTGGCGGTTTTTTGGCAGGAAGCAACCTTAACAGCCGTACCTTGCTCTTTGCCCTCATCGCATTTGTTGCAGGGTTAGGGCGCGAAATAATAAAAAGCATAGAGGACATGGAAGGAGATGCAAAATTCAGAAAAACGCTTCCTCTTGCAATAGGCGAAAAAAAGGCGCTGTGGATAGCGCGCGCTCTTTATTTCCTTGCGCTTATCCTCTCATTCCTCGTGCCTCTTAAACCTCCCTTCCATCTACTTCTTATAATAGCGGCGTTTGTCATTTTCGGTGCTGGATTTAGCAACTACAAAAAGTCGCGCAAATTAAGTTTAGCCGGTATGTCTTTAGCCACCCTTTCTTATTTATTAAATGTGTTTTTATAAGTGAGAGAAGGAAGGGGGCTGAAAAAGGGAAAATTAGAGTTGAACGCCGTTCACCACGCCGTCCTGCCCAACCCTGTTTGTAACCTTAACCTTCCCTATTTCAGTTTCTAAAACCGCTCCCTTAGTAATAATATCCATCCTCACAAATTCAGGGTTGTGGCTTTCTATAACGCGCAAAATTTTCGCCTTGCGCGTCTTCCCTTCTTTAGTTACCACATTAACATAAGCGGCCTTTTTTAATTTCACTTTCCTGTTTCCCCCTCTAGTCCTTACCACCACGCGCACCTCTCGATCACCTACGCGGGTAGCGGTGAAAAATCCACCTAAATGAGCCAACTTCTTATCTCCACTCTTTCCTTTAGAGCCACCAGTCCCACTACTGACCTTTTTATGAACTGGCCTGTGATACTGTGTCATCACTATTCAATTTAATAAGAGGGGTTTAAAAAACTATTTATCGCGGTGTTTAAGATGGTCATAAAGTTTATAAGCGCTATAAGCGCTTAAAGCAACCGAGAGCGCAAGGAGCAGGATTAACCAAAGGGGCAAAGGTTGTTCCACTTTTATTTTTGAAATTTTTATATTTAGAAGGTCAATGCTGCCTTTCACATCTTTCATCCCCGCCTCTAAAAGATTCAACCTCCCAAATATCCTATCCACATCTCCTTCCAAGCCGCCCAACCGCTCATCCACTTTTTGCTCCACCAATTCTTCTAAACTCTTTCCTTTAGGCACACATTGATTGCCCTGCACCTCTTCCCCTTCACTGCACTGCAGAGCAACGCATTGGTTGTTTTCACAGGTATAGCCGGCGCCGCAGTCAGAGGGTTGGCAGCATTCTAAATTTATGCAGGTATTGTAGCGAGCCACTTGGCAGTAGCCGCATTCTAAGGCAACACATCTGCCCTCAGAACAAACCTCATCTCCGCTGCAGTCAGCACTGCTCTCACATGCTTTTAAGCAGTCCCTTGCTTTCAGCACCCTTTCTTCATTATAGTAATAATTCTTCACACCTTCAAAGCGGTAGGTTATGGTGCTGTTGGTATAGAAGTAGGCAAGCCCATCAGCTCCTGCAACCACAAAATCCACCAAATCTCCTGTTTCATCATTGTATATATTTACTCTTGTGCCGGGGATAGTTGCAATGGTGAATTTTGCCTGGTCATTTTCACACACCTGCGAAACAGAAAGAGGCAGGGTGCTAAAAACATTTTCCACATCATCTGGCGCATCGCCTCCTACCCCTCCCCCTAAATCTCTTACTATAATCACAGGTGAATAGAATACAGAAGTAGCAGTCCCCGTAGCAGGGTCAATACCTCTCGCAGAACAGAAAATTTCTGTGCCTGCTGGGAAGGGACCTACAGGCGCAGAAGAGCATAAAGCGAGGGGGGTGCAGCCAGGTACTGTTTGGTCCAAAGCAGGTTGATAAACTCCGTTGACATAAAATTTAAATTCCACATCCAAGGGATCTAAACTATCTACAAAAGCGCTGCATACAATAGGGTCAGAAGGGGTGGGAGTGGAAGGCCTTATAGAAGTTACAAGCACATTTTGAGGGCAAGGGAATTGGCAAACACCAGCAGGAGTTGAAGTATCGCAAAAGAGGCCATTTTTATTTATGGCCGTCCCTGCAGAGGTAAAATCTACCCCATTATTACAGAGAATAACCTTATTTGCATCCACTAAGCCAGAAAAAGGAGCTTCAAATTCTGTGCCGCGGTCACAAGAAAGGATGCGGACATCAGTCATATTTAGATTGCCTACCACATCAACAGCCGAAGTCACCCAAAAACCTCTACTTGGTATAATGCCCTGACAAGAAAGAATGGTTACATTATTTAATTTTGCATTATTTAATTTCAACCCTCCGGCCGCATTAGAATTAAAAATTATTCCAGTACCTGTCTCTGCTATATAAACATCTTCCAACACTATATTATCTCTTATTAAAGATGAGGCGGTTGCAAAAAACGCAAGAATGGTTCCAGCATTACCTGAAGGTGGTCCTTGAACACCTTTTATAATAAGATTGTTGAAAACAGTGTTGTTGTTGCTTAACAAGACAGAAACCAGAGTAGAATCGCGTGTAGAAAGAAGAATAGAGGTATTATATATACCTATGTTGCCGCTATTAAGAGGACTTCCCTCATCCCTAATAGCAATGGCAGTGTTACCAAAAGATAAGCGCACACTAGTGTTAGTGAAATTTAAATTAGTAGTATTAACAACAGTCACAACATAACTACTGGCAAAAAATAAAGCCCCATGCAGTACAGAATTTGTCACGCGAACATTTGAAACATTTTTTATATAAACATCTTTAATAGACCGTCTCTGCTGTAAGAAATAACAATTCCTTAACTCCACATTGGTTTGGTTTTGCAGTAAAAACATCCCCCTTCTTGCAGAAAAACCAGCGCTCAAATCAGTTATAGTGGAGCCATTGCAATCAATCACCGCGTTACTGGCATTTATAATAAACCTAAAATCAGCCACATCATAAGTGCCTTGGCAGAAGTTAAAACTGCTGTTTATATAGTAATCATTAGGAAGAGGGCTGGGAGGGGTTATGCAAGCGGAAGGAGACCTGACTAAAAACAACAATAGCAAAACGCCCATTGCTAACCTGCGCACCATCTTTTTAAAAAACCACCTTAAATTTTAAAAAACTTGGCAAAAACAGTTAAACCAATGCACGCCTATCTCTCTTCCAAAAAAACGCCTGAAGAGTTGGATAGATGGCAGGCGGTGCAGGTGGACGCATCGTTTGTGGAATCAGAAGAGGAAATAGTGCTCGCCGAATATTTGGCAAAAAAATCCTTTAAAACAAAGCCAATAGCAAAGCAATTTAGGTTTGAATTCCTTTTATGGCTTGCAGGCACCAAAGACATAAAAAGCGCTTTGAAGAAAACAGAGGTTAAGGACAAAGCGCTTATCCTCTCTCCTCACCCCCTTCCCCTCCCGCGTGCGCAATTAAAAAAGCGGGCTAATGCGCTTGCCATAGAGCGCATCTCACTTTCCCGCCTCTGACCTCAAAAATTTAATGTGATTCTTTATGCGGTTATACTTTAAGCCATACCAATCGCTAATTGCAAAATGCTTTTGAAGCATTCCCACCACTTTTCCTTCCTCAAAATCTTTGCAAGAATAAAGGTCAAAATAGAGCGTGCGCTCTTTTTCAAAAAAATGGAGAGAGCAGTGGCTGGTGGTGAGCATCTGGACAAAGCTTTGGCCCGGCTCTGCCAAATCCTGCGCCTCTGCAAACTTCAGCGCGCCCAACCGCTCCATCCCTATTTCAGAAAGCAACTCTTCTATAAACCGCTCTGCTTCTTCTTTTTTAATCTCCTGTAAAGAGGTTTTTGCATTTATTATTAAGTGGATATGATTAAGCATACCTTAAGTTGCACCCCTGATAACAATCTATATTAACCGCTATTTATTTAAACCTATTTTTAGCTACACGCACAACTATTAATATACTCTATATAATTGAAGATGGGGGATGCCTGCAATCCTTTTAACAGCCGAACGCTCTGCCAGGTCTAATTTCAAAGCGCACCTTACTGCTTTTTCCCCCACCAAATTGGCAGACCAAAAATTGGCAAGCGCCTTTACCACCGTCTCCTCATCCACCAATTCGCCTTTATAAAAATCTCTATAAAGCGCTAAATCCAGCACCGCTCCGCCGCTTTCAAACACTTTGCCCAAAAGCTCCCTATCGCACACCGCCACCACCTTGCCTTTCTGCCCTTCATGCACCTTTAAATACATCAAATTCTCGCCCTCCTTCTTTTTCAACCCAAACTTCATACACAGCCAAAAACCCCTGCTTTTTTTCCACTATTTTAACCTTAAAACCTCTCATCTCATAACTTTCCGCCACCTTGCGCGCCTCTAAAAGGTCTTTAACAACCGCAACCAATCTCATTTTATCACTTTCTCCCCATTATGTTTTTATGGCCGCTTTAATTAGAAGAAGCGATGTAATAAAAAAGGTATGGAAACAGATAAAAGAAGACCCGCGGCTTAAAGGAAGAAGGGAAAAGATATTGGAAGTCATTAAAAGGGTAAAGGAAAGGATGGAAAGGATGGAAGGCAAGAAGGAGACATGGGCAGATGTGCTGGAGGAAGAGGTGGCTCGCGCCGCTTCTGAAAGCTAAATGCCTTCCACCCGCACTTTTTTACCTTCTATTGCAATATTTACCCCAAACAATCTAAGCACCTCTGCGTTGGTTTTAGCATGAGAGGTTATGGCGCTGGTGGTATATTCAATAAAACCACTCGCCACTGCTCCATATAGCATAAGTTGGTCTGCTAAATGCCTATCCACCGCCCCCACCTCCTCTTCCAAAGCGCCTAAACACTCTTGAGCCACCCTTTCCGCCCTTTTACCCTTCTCTCCCAACACAGCACTTCCTCTAAAGCCGCTCCATGCGGTTATCGCATTGCCCGGCGAAAGCGTCTCATATTCCTTTATCCTCACCTTATAAATTTCCCTATCCCAAAAAACCTTTTTTTCTCTTAAAGCAATGGCAAAGGGCAGAGAGCCCAAAACAATCTCCACCTGCGTTTCCTCCTCTATTCTTTCAAACACCAAACCGCTTAATGAAGAGGGCTCCACCTTCAACGCAATCACACCCCCGCCCTTAGGATAAAAGCCGGGTTTAAGGAGGCGGGATTCCACCTTTGCGCCCAACGCTCTTATAGCGCGCAAAAAAACATGTTCAAAATATTCATAAGTAGGTGCATGAGAAACATGAGTGCCGCCTATTATGCGCACTTCGCTTTTTTTGTTGGCTCTCAGGAGAATGGGGAGAAGGGTTTGAGCCACCAACACAGCGCTGCCCGCAGTGCATATCTTAAACTCATACCTTCCTCCCACAATAGGGCCGCTTTTGAACCTCAACTCTCTGCCGCCCAACTCTGCCTCTAATGCCCCCCTACACACCTTTCTAACCGCCCTTGCTGCAGTTAAATGTTGAGGTCGCAAGCCCGGCGGGTTGCGGTTGGCGCGCACATTGCGTATAACAACCTCTTCGCCCAAAAGCGCTGCCAAAGTGAGGGCGCTTCTTATTATTTGACCTCCCCCTTCCCCCATCGCCCCATCAATCTCAATCATCTTTTTCTGCTTAAGAGGAAAATTTTTAAAAAGCGTTTTTTATTAGCTTATGCATGAATGATTTAGAGCAAAAGTGGCAGGCCAGATGGAAAGAGGCGCGCCTCTTTGAAAGCGATGTTTCGGAAAAGGAAAAGAAATATATTACAGTACCGTTCCCTTACCCCAATTCCCCCCAGCATATAGGACATGCGCGCACTTATACCACTACAGATGTATATGCGCGCTATTGGAGGATGAAGGGCTACAATGTGCTTTATCCTATGGCATTTCAAGTTACAGGTACGCCTATTATAGCGATGGCAAAAAGGATAGAAGAGGGAGATGAAGAGCTTTTGAATATCTTTGAAAAAATTTACGGGATAAGTAGGGAAAAGGCGACCTCCCTCACCGACCCTTACGCATTGGCGATGTTCTTTTCAAAAGAGATTGAAGAAAGCATGAAAAAAATGGGGTATAGCATTGACTGGAGAAGGAACTTTTATACCTCTGATGAAGAATTTAACGCGTTTATACAATGGCAGTTTAAGAAATTAAAGGAATTAGGATATTTAGTAAAAGGTGAGTATCCTATCGCGTGGTGCCCTAAGGATAAAAATGCACTTAGCGCGCACGATACAAGAGGGGATGTGGACCCAGAATTGGAAATAAACACCGCCATAATGTTTGAAAGCGAAAAAGGCGCTTTCCTCATTTCCACCTACCGCCCAGAAACCATCTTTGGCGTTACAAATCTTTGGATCAACCCAGATGCAGAATATGTGGCAGTGGAGTATAAAGGAAAAACGCTCATTATGGCCAAAGATGCCTTTTCCGCGCTTAAATACCAATTGCCGCTCTCCTCTGCCCGCCCCCTCTCTACTGAAGAATTGCTAAACATTACTGCTACAAACCCTGTAGACGGGCGCAACATTCCTGTGCTGCCCGCTTCTTTTGTGGACCCCTCTTTTGGCACAGGAGTGGTTATGTCTGTGCCTGCACATGCACCTTATGATTACTTAGCACTGCGCGATTTAGGTAAAGAACTGCCCCTTATATCCATTATTGAAGTGCCTGGCTACTCCCCTTACCCGGCTAAAGATGTGGTGGAGCGCTTGGGCGTTCAAAACCAAAAAGATGAAAAAGCGGCAAAGGCAACAGAAGAGGTTTATAAGAAAGAGGTGCATTATGGCAAGATGACCGTGCCGCCCTATAGCGGTATGGGAGTTAAAGAAGCGAGAGAGAAAATTATAGAGGAATTGAAAGCAAAAGGGGCTGCGTTTGACATTCATATTATAGCGAACGGCCCTGTCTACTGCAGATGCGGGGCGCGTGCAGTGGTGAACATTCTTAAAGACCAATGGTTTATTGATTACGGTAATCAGGAGTGGAAGGAAAAGGCGCGCCAATGCTTAAAGGAGATGAGAATTATACCGCCAAAAATGAGAAAAGAGTATGAGTACACCATTGAATGGTTAGATAAAAGGCCTGCCACCAGGTCGCGCGGTCTGGGACCAAAGTTTCCTTTTGATGAAACAAAAATTATTGAATCGCTCTCTGATTCCA
>JALWZW010000031.1:0-734 GCA_026992595.1 Microcaldota archaeon
GTCTGCAAGCGTTTTGCTTCCTGCCAAAATATGCAATTTAATCTTTTCTAAAAGATGGATTACTAATTCGCTGTCCCTCATTGAATTTAGCAGCACCGCGCGAGGGTTTAAGCCATATTTTTCAAATTGCGCTTGAGCCCTTTGCTTGGGTGTAGTGCTCCTTGCTATAGCGCGCATATTTATTTTTTGCGCACAAATCCTTAAAAAAGTTATAAAAAATATATTTGTGTGTTTTAATGGTTGGCTGGTTTGTGAATGCTTTTTAAATCTTATAACCGATGCTTTTTTAATGGGTTTTGAAATAGCGCTTTCTATAGTAACCGCCGCCATTATCCTTTCAGGTATTGCAATAGGTGTGGGGCGCGCCCTTAACAATTCTAAAATAGAAAACTTTGGTTTTGAGGAGTTTTTGCAGGCCATCGTTAACGGAGCGATTATAGGTGCCTTTGCTTCCATAAGTGCGGTGATTTATGACCTTGCTTCCAGTGTTGCGCTCTCCTCGTGCGCAGAGGGGCCGGTGATTGACCAGTATTTATGTACTTTGGACGCTGTTTTTTCCTCCACCTCTCACCTCTTTTCTCTGGTTTTCCGCACTTCCCTTATTTTGGGATACTATCAATCTCTCTCTTTAGATTTCTCCGCCTTTTCCATTTCCCCCTTCGCCAATCTTGACCAGATATCTGCGCTGCTGGCTTCCCACCTCTCCTCTCTTTCCTTCTATCTCTCCTTAATGC
>JALWZW010000031.1:744-1586 GCA_026992595.1 Microcaldota archaeon
CAGGTGGAGCGTGAGGTTGCGATTTTTATAAAGGAAAATGCTATTGAACTTCTTCTTTCTCTTGGCATCATTTTCAGGACCTTTTTTGCAACAAGGCGTTTGGGCGGCTTTCTCATTGCCTTTTCCTTTGCCTTTTACCTCCTTTACCCTTCCTTTGTCCTTATATTTCCCCTACCTTTAAACACCACCAACGCTACCATCTCTTTTGTTGCAAACTACACCAACAACACCGCTTATGCGCCTGTACCCATCATTGACCTTAACAGCAATTATGCGCTTGCTCAAAAAATTGATATCATGACCGGTCGTTGCTTAGGCCGCGATGTTAACAGCTCTTGTCCTGCTGCTGAGGGCAATTTTAGTGATAGTGTAGATTTTATAAGCGATACCACCATGGTGGTTCAGCGGCTTGAGGAGGCCAACGCAAAATTATTCCTCTTTGTGGTGCTGGCGCACCTCACTTCCCTGGTAATCTCTATAATTTTTATATGGGAAGTTTCTAAGTTATTGGGTGGGGAGCTTGTTAGCGGTGTGGTGAGGTCGGTATAATGAATAGGATTGTGGTAGGCGCTTCTGTTCTAGGCGGTTTTATAATGCTTTTATTTGCATTTGGTTTATATGAGTTATTCATCTCAGATATAGACCCAGCTAAAAAAGATGGTAGTGAAAATAAAATTTTAGCTATCCATTCACTAGATCAACTTAAAGATAAAATTTCAAAAGTTATCGTTATGGTTCTTGTTGTTGGTTTCTTTCAAAAAGTTGGATATACAGAATATAGTGATGCCTTAGATATGTTATACTTCGCGCTTTCAATAACTGCTGTAGCAGTTGGATTATAT
>JALWZW010000031.1:1596-6454 GCA_026992595.1 Microcaldota archaeon
GGTAACGCTTTGGTTGCTCTTTTGGCCTCCCTTTTATTCTTCCTCTCTTTGGCGCTTTGGAAATATGGCTATCTGCTCATCCCGATGCTTACCAGCGCGGCGCGGGTTGTAGAGGTAAGGGGAGGTTATGAGATCCCGCCTTCACGCGACCTTATAATAAAAAAGACCCCTCAGGGCTATTATGCTTCTAAGTTCATGGAGATAAGGTTTTATGAAAGTGCGCTGGAACGAGAGGGCGGAGATAAGCAATATTTATTTGAGGCGTTTGAGCGTATGTTAGGTTCGCTCAAGAATGTTGTAAAACTTTCGCTTATTATAGGTAGTATTGACCTCTCTAAGCATATAGATGAAATAAAAACCAAGAGAAGCGCGGCAGAGGCGAAAAAGGCACAGGGAAAGTTGGATGAGGCAGACCGCATTCGCTTGGACAGGGAGATTGCCCATTGGAATAGGCTTTTGGACCGTTTGGCTAAGGGGGAAAAGCCCATAGAGTTAATCGCTTATGCGCAGACCACTGCTTTTGGCCTCACGCGGGACGAAGCGATCGCGCGGGTGCACAGGCAAGCAAAGGAAGTAAAAACCATTATTGCAAGCGCCTTAAACTGTGAGATTGAGGAGTTGAAAGATGTGGATATGCTGCGCTGCTTTGAGTGGGAGCGCTTCTATCCTGTCACCACTGAAGATATAAAGGACGAGGTGTTCTTATGAAACTTCAATATCTCTCTTCCAAAGAGCTGGCCTCCCGCCTCCCTTTCACCCATCCTCCAGAACCGCGTAAGGAATTTTTAATCTCCTCTCCTTCGGAAGGCGTTTATATTGGGAAGACAAAATTTCTCAATGTGCCTGTTTTTTGGAACCCTGAAAAGCTTATTAACCCTCACATAGCCATCATTGGTATAACAGGTTCTGGAAAATCCTATACTGTTAAGACCTTTCTTACCAGGGCAGCGCTTATTTGGAACACCAACGCCATTGTGCTGGATTGGGTGGGGGAGTATGTGGATTGGGTAAGGCAGGCAGGAGGGCGTATCTTGGACCTTTCTAAAGAGCGGTTGAATATTCTGGATTTGGTGGGTCTGCCGCCCCACACCCGCATTGCCCATGTTCTATCTTCTTTTGATGTGCTGGCTAACCTTAAAAGCCACCCTGAAGAAAGGGATGATATTGAGGAGGCGCTAGAAGAGGCCTATAAAAAAATCAAAAAGCCCACTTTGGCTGATGTGGTGCGGCTGTTAGAGAAAAAGGGGAAGAGAAAAGCGGCGCGGATATTAAAGACATTTTTAACAGAGGGTTCTGACTTTTTTGCAGGAAAGACCACCTTTGATGTAAAATCTTTAATATCAAGCGGTTTGGTGTGCGTGGACCTTCACAACCTTCCTACCGAGGAGATAAGGAGTTTGGCAGGCCTTACGCTCTTGCAATATGTTAAAGAGCTTATGCGCATGCAATCTTTTGAAGAGGAGAGCAAGAGGATCAAGTTGTTTGTGGTGTTGGACGAAGCGTGGAAGATAGCGGGTGATGAAAACAGCGATGTGGTGGCAATAGTGCGTGAAGGCCGCAAGTATAACTTCTCTCTTATTATCGCTACGCAAACACCCACTGATATGAATAAGATTATTTTCAGCAATGTAGGGACGCTTTTTGTGCTGCGCCTTGTGTTAAAAGAATACCGCGACTATGTGAGGAGTTCTGTAGGTTATTCTTCTTTTATTGATAGCCAAATATCGCGTTTTGGAGTGGGAAATGCTGCCGTTAACATGATTTTTGCAGAACAGCAGTTGCGCTCCTCCACCTTTTTATTAGATAGGATTGATGGGGAGGAGCCCCTGTTAATCTATCGCTTGAAGGGTGGTGAAATGGAGATAGAGGTGGAAAGAGAGCAGTTTGTGAGAATGCTTTATGATATGGGGCTTAATGAGGACCAGGTTGCAATTGTTAAGAGGGCTTTTGAAAAAGAGGATGGCATCCTGCAGGGGGAGGATTTGGTGCTTCTCTTAGAGAAATTTGGCTTTTCCAAATCTTCCATAATCTCCTTCCTGCGCCAGTTAGGGCTGGATGAAAAAAATTTAATAAAGATTTTTTCGGTTGTGAAATTAAAGCGCGCCAGTAAAGGCGTAGTGCATCTGGTGATGGAGTGATTGAGAAGATTGTTTTAAAGGCGCGTTTAAAAGGCAAGCTTTCCTCTCTTCCTGAAATCTTTGCAGATGCGGGATTTAGCAGAGTGGAGGAAGGGCCAGATTTTCTATTGGTTGAAAAAACGCAAGGAGAGGATTTGAAGGGCAATGTGGTGATTGACTACCGCTTTATTTTCAAAAAAGACCGCATAGAGCTCATATTCTCCCTTTCTCCAAAGGAAAACAAATATAAGCGTCTGATAGAGCTTTTCCCCCTATTTTTAAATGTTCTCATTGTTGCAGAAGATGTTTATGATATTAAATTGAGCGATGTGTTGGTGCATGTTAAGAAGGCGCTTTCCTATCTTTCAGAAAGTATGGAAAAGGATGTGGTAGAACTTAACAGCGAACTTTCTTTGTTGCGCCGGGATTACGAGGATTTAAAAAGCAAATATGAGGATTTGGTGCGCTCAAGCGAGGAGAACAGCAGGATACTTATAGAATGCGAGCGTAAAAGGGATGAGTTGAAGGCGCGCTTGGAAAAGGTGCTGGGAATGAGCGATGAACTTCTTAAAGAGGAGTTGTTCTCTTGGATAAAACTTCACAACGGCTCTATTGATGTTACTGAATTTTCCCGCCATTACAACATCCATCCCTCGCGCGTTGAGGAAGGTTTGAATATGCTTATTAGGGAGGGGTATATAAGGAGGAAGAAATGATGGAATTTGAAATAATAAAAAACTACCCTAAAAAAAGGCGCTTTATACTTATTTTTAAGAAAAAGGGCGGTTTATTGGAAAAATTAAAGGCGCTCATAGTGGGAAAATGAAAGTGCATGTTGTGGGCGGCGGGCCTACAGGTGCGGTGGCTGCTTTAGAGGCGGCAAAAAGAGGCGCGCAGGTAATTCTTTCTGAGGAGCACGGAGAGGCAGGCGTCCCTCAAAACTGCTCTGGCCTTTTTTCAAGAGAAGGGCTCTCTTATTTGGGCTTTCACTTTAAAGAGGCGGTGTTGAATAGGATAGATGGCGCACGGATTTTTTTAGGTGACTTGTGTTTAGAGGTGGAAAAAAAGGGCGTGGCTTTTGTGCATGACCGCGCTTTATTTGACCAACTCCTTTTGCAGGAGGCGGAGAATGAAGGGGTAAAGGTAAGGTATAACGATAAAGTTACCAATAACTTTTATGCAGATAATGTGATTGGTGCTGATGGCCCTCATTCTGCTGTGGCGCGGTTTTTTTCTATGGGAAGGATCGGGAAGTTTGCTTATACCCTTCAAAGTTATGTTAAAAGGAGGAATGATTCTAAGGTGGAAGTTTATCTTTCTCCTCGCTTTCATGGCTTTTTTGGTTGGGTGATACCGCACAGCGAAGAAGTGGCAGAAGTGGGGGTGGGGGCGGTTAAGGATGTGGCAGGAGCATGGCGCTATTTCTCTTCACTTTTAGGCATTTCTGCGCGGCCCAAAGGATGGGTTATCCCTCTTAGATTTAGGGAAAAGACCTCTTTAATAGCGCGCAATAAAAAGGTGCTGTTGGTAGGGGATGCTGCAGGTCAGGTGAAGGCGAGCACAGGAGGGGGTGTTATTTTAGGGTGCGCTTGCGCTAAGTTGGCAGGCCGCTTTTTTGATAACCCTTTTTTATATGAGGTTGCATGGCGCTCTAAATGGGGTGCTGATTTTTATCTTCACCACCTTATTCAATCTACCTTAGAACATTCTGCCCTTTTAAACTCTCTGTTTAAATACTTTAACAAGCACTATATTGAAGAATATTTAGAGAAATGGGGCAACATGGATAGGCCTACAAAGATGCTTTCTCCATGGTTGCCCTTATATTTGCTGGGTGGATTAAAATGGAAGGAAAGGTTGAAAGATATATTCATGAGGAGTTGGCAGTAAAGAAGGCACTCCTTTTTGCTTTAATTGACCCTTTAGATTATCCAAGTTTGGATGATGCGCTTAAGACCGCGGTAAATGCGGAAGAAGGAGGTGCAGATGTTATTTTGATTGGAGGAAGTACAGGCGTGCAGGGGGAGGAATTGGACCTTCTTACCAAGCAGGTTAAAGAAAAGGTTTCTGTGCCTGTTGTTCTTTTTCCGGGAAATATAGGGACGCTCACTAAATACGCGGATGCGGTTTACTTCATGTCCATGCTTAATTCAAGGAATCCTTATTGGATAAGCGAGGCACAGATGCTGAGTGCTTCTGTTGTTAAATATTATGGGATTGAACCTCTCCCCCTCGCTTATATCGTGGTGGAACCTGGAGGGACTGTAGGTTTTGTGGGGGATGCTAACAAAATACCCCGCAATAAGCCCAAATTGGCAGGTGCTTATGCGCTTGCTGCTCAATATATGGGCTTTAGATTTGTTTTAACAGATGCAGGCAGCAACCCGCCGCAGGGCCATATACCTTTGGAAATGGTAAGGGCAGTGGCGAGCCAACTTTCTATTCCTTACATTGTGGGAGGAGGGGTAAGAACTCCTGAGGAGGCGAAGAATGTAATAAAGGCAGGCGCTGATATTGTGCAGATAGGGACTGCTTTTGAAAAGGACGGCTCGGTGGAAAGGATAAGGAAGATGGTGGAGGCGGTGAGAGAAGGGAAAAGGTGCTAACCTAAAGCCCTAATAACCGTAAAAATTCATCATCTATTTCACATACCTCTAAATCTGTGCATACTGCCTTTCCGCATAATTCTGATATGCTCGGTTTTGTTCTCCCGCCGTCCCCTGAGATAAGTTCTTTTATAT
>JALWZW010000032.1 GCA_026992595.1 Microcaldota archaeon
CAAAAAAGTAGTGTGGGGCAAGGGGGTCTAATATTTTTCTATTAATTGCTAAAAGCACCTCCCATGTGGGCTCACTATCAACTTTAGAGATGCCGAAAGAAAGCACAAACTCTTTTATTGCTTGGGGCTGGATGCCTCTTCTTCGCAGGCCTGCAATGGTTGGAAGGCGCGGGTCATCCCATCCGAGCACCTTGCCGCTTTCCACTAAAGGCGCTATAAGCCGCTTGCTTACCGGTGCGTTTTTTATATTAAGGCGTGAGAAGCCCACCAATGTAGGCGCTTTCCACCCAAGGCGCTCGCAAAGCGCTTTATAAAGCTCGTCTCGCAATTCGTACTCTTTGGAGCGCATAACATGAGTTATTCCTTCTAAATGATCCATAACACAAACCGCCAAATCATAAGAAGGCCATACCTTGTATTTCCTCCCTTGCCTGTAATGCTCTTTTTCAACCACTCTGCAAAGGGTGGGGTCGCGCATCACAGTGTTGGCGCTTTCCATCTCTCCTTTAAACCTCAATATCGCCTCTCCCTCTCGCGCATTTTCAAGTTCTTCCCATTTGGCGCTTTTGTTTGCGCAGGCACATCTTTTTTTGAGAGCGCGCCCTTCTTTAATCTCCTCCCCGCTGCAAAAGCATATATAAGCATTGCCTTCTTCCAGCAATTTTTTTGCGCATCTATATATTTCATCCATATAATCCGAGGTGTAGCTCTCCTGGTTCCATGTAATGCCTAACCACTCCAAATCTCTCTTAATCGCCTCCACATATTCACTGCGCGCTTTAAGCGGGTTGGTATCGTCAAACCTAAGCACCATTGCGCCTTTATATCTATCTGCCACCGCGCGGTTGAGCCATGCGGCTTTTGCATGGCCTATGTGAAGGTAGCCCGAAGGTTCTGGTGGAAAGCGCGTTTTTAATCCCTCTCTTGCATTAGGCACTTCCAATTCTTTCTTTTCCTCTTTCTTTTCTGCAAATTTATAGCGCGCCATCTCTTTCTCCAAAACCTCTTTATCCTTTCCCTCCCACTTCTTTATCTCTGCGTTTATCTTTTCAATCACACCTTTCACATCTTTTTTCGCTTCTGGAAATTCTGCAATCACTTTGCCCAGAATGGAGCCGGTGTTTGCCTTTCCATAATCATATATGTTTTTGATGGTGTGTTTTTTTATTATCTCTTCAAGAGACATAGCGCTACCTCCTATTTTTCTACTCCTTTCCAAAATGCGCCCCTAAATTTTAATATTTTCTCTTTATAGCGCGGGAATTTTGGCTCTTTGTTCAAAAGGTCCATTAAAAAATCATAGGCGGCCAGCATACACTCCCTATCTGCTTCTCCATGCAGATATGCTCTCATTTCAGGCCATCTCTCCACCACTTCTTCAATGCTGTTTGCATTAACCGCTTTCTCGCACACCTCTAAGAGCCCTTCTGCCTCTTCTTTGCTTAATCCTAAAAGGGTATTGTAAAAATGGTATGCTGAGGTGGCAAACGCCTTCCTCACCCTCACCCATGCTTTCCAAACATCCATGTTTTTAAAACGCTCTTGGTTTTTTAATGTGTTGCGCATTCACTACAAATTTCCGTCTTTTTGATCAAATTTTTGGCCCATAAACCTCCTAAAACGTAAGCTCTCCTCAGGAAGTTTTGTCAACTTTTAACCTAAGAGAAACAGGAGAAAAAGTTGCCTCAGGAAGTTTTGGTAACTTTTAACCTCAGCAAAACCCCCAAACCGTACGCTCATCCTCAGGACGTTTTGACAACTTTTAACCTAAGAAATACAGGAGAAAAAGTTGAACTAACAACCGTAATC
>JALWZW010000033.1 GCA_026992595.1 Microcaldota archaeon
CCACCCTTTTCTGCACCTTCTTTTTCTCCGCCTTCCCTTTCTTCTCCTCTACTTTCTTTCTTTTACTCGTTTTCTTTTTGCTCTTTGCTTTGCTTACCTTCCTTTCTTTTTTTAAGGATTTCCTGTTTTTCTTCTTACTCACCTTCTTTTTCCTTACCACTTTACCCTCCTCTTTTATCTTTTCCAAAATCTCCTTTTCCACTAAATGCCTATTTTCGGCATTTACTCTAATAACTTCCCCAAATGTTTTAAATTTTTCTATATATCTGATGCCTACTGATGCGAGGATGGTGCAGGGCTTACTCCGGAGTATCTCTTCTATTTTTTCTGAAAATTTCTTGCTCTTCATCTCCATTGCGCCTATTTCATCTATTACCAATACATCATATTCTTCGCATTTTTCCAATATAGGTAGCGCCAAATCTTCAAAAGAGACCACATCCACAAAATACTTTCCCACACGCGGTCCGTTGCCTTTTATAGATGCCAGCAATGCTTTCTCACCGCTGCTCACATCTTCCACATAAAACGCGGTGCGTGTGCCATGCTCTTTTCTTTCAGGCGATAGGAAACCGCCCACCTTTTTCTTCCCTTTAAGCGCTTTTACAATATTGTACAAAAGCGTGGTTTTTCCTGCTTTGGGCGAGCCGGTAAGCAAATATACTGCCATACTTCACCCTCTCTCTTAATTTTTTTAAATGTTTTCTACGCCTTCTTTTTGATGCGTGTTAAAATTTTTGGGTCAGGTGGCTCTGAAGGGGTGCCGGTCCCTTTCTGCTCATGCCATGTGTGCTCTTCCGGCGAGAAAAGAAGGCGCGCTGGCTATGTAGTAGAGGGCGGAGGGCTTTCTTTTTGGCTTGAACTCTCCCCTGATTTTAGAAGCCAGATTTTGGAATACTCCTCTTTTCCTGATTATTTTTTTATCTCTCATGCGCACTATGACCATATTGCTGGCATCTCTGAATTAAGACAATCTCTTCTTATAACTCCTAATTCAGACATCCTCCCCAAACTTCTACTTCCTAAGCATCTGGTAAGATTTTTTAGAAATATTTCTTCTTTTCACTCTTTTTTAGGCGAAGGTTTTGCTTATGATTTTATTCATTTAAAAAACTCAAAGCGCGTTGAGGTAATTCCTCTAAAAGAAAATTTTGCGCTTTCGCTTGCCAAAAATGTTGTGGTGCAGAGCGTTAATAACATTCATTGCGACGCCCTCTCTACCTCTCTATTTATTGATATCGGTAATAAGCGCTTTCTCTATTTAGCGGATGCGGAAAAAATTGATGACGGCATATATAACTTGTTGGAAGAAAAACGCGCAGATGTGGTGATAGCGCACACCCCTTTTTTCAGTAGAAAGAAGGGGGAACACCATTTGGGCATAGAGGATCTAAGAAAATTAAAGGCGCGCACCATCCTTCTCTCCCATATAAGCCACAAAGTGGGGCGCACTCACGGAGATTTAGAGGCGCTTGCCTCTTCTTATTCCAAACGGGGAAAGCGCTTTGAGGTTGTATATGATGGAGATGAATTTCTCTTTTGATGTTGTTAAGCCCGAGCGATTGCTTCTTCATGAAGAGGTTGATGAGGGGAAGGTGGCGCTTTTTAAGGAGCGGGTGAGAGAGGAAGGGGTGAGGGACCCTGTGGTGGTTGATAGGCGCTCTCTCTTGGTTTTAGATGGCGCTCATCGTGTGAAAGCGCTTAGCGCTTTAAACGCTTTGGTGCCTGTTCAACTTGTGGATTATTTTTCCGATTCTGTTTCTCTTAAATTTTGGTACCCAAAGCCGCGCGCCCTTCCCCAAGGCACCCCTTCCACTAAGCGCCAAGTCCTCGCCTTTCTCTCATCTAACCGCGCGGTGTTAGGATGGAAAGCGGGCAGGAGGTGGTATTTTCTCCCCTCTCCCTATTCTGCGCTTTCCTCTCTGTTCTCTCTTCAAAAACGCTTGCTTAAGGGCGCGGAGTTTTGCGCCAGGTTGGAGCAGGGTTGCGTAATGCGAAGGGAATTTAGCAAAAAAGAGATTTTAAGGATGGCCAAAAAAGGCATTCTTCTTCCCATTAAATATACGCGCCATCTTGTAAAAGGCCGTGTTTTGGGCATAAATATGCCTTTAAATGCGCTTTTTTCAAAAAAGGATGCGCTAAACTTCTTGAAGCAGCGGTTAGAAGAGAGCGAAAAGCGCTTTTATGAGGAAAGCGTTTGGGTTTTATACTGACTATTCATAGACCCGTTCCCACATCTCCCTTGCCAACGCCCCTTTGTACATCATCATCTCCTTTTTCCTCTCATCTCTCTTTCTCCTATGCTCCTCTAAAAATTTGTTTATCTTCTCCACCAATATCTCTTTCAATTCGCCTGTGAGCATTCTCCCGCTCCTGTATTCTTCCTCTACCTCTGCTAATTTGCGGTCATCTGGTTCAAATAGTATTTTTAGCCATTGGAAGGAGACATCTATTTCTGGCACCCCGCCCAACTTTCTGTGCTCTTCTATGGTGGCTCTTCCCCCTGAAAACGCATATTTCATGATTTTTTTGCGCACTGCGGCGGGCTCGTCATCTAAATAAATAGCGCTTTCTGCCCTGCTTGAACTCATCTTTCCTTTTGGCCCTTGCAGGGGCGGGATGAATTTGCTGTGGATGGCTGCTGCTTTTTTATAGCCAAGCCCTTCTGCTATATCCCTTTGCACTCTCCAGTATGGGTCTTGGTCTATGGCACAGGGGATGATGGCGCGCCCTTTTTCAAAAAAGGTTGGTATTATTTGATAGGCGGGAAAGAAGGAGAGGCCTATGTTTGTGGAATCTGTAAACCCGAAAACCGCTTTTACGGTAGAATGCGTTATTTTCCGCGCGGTTTTGAGAAGAAGGGGGTAAACATTCTTTATATACTCGCTGTCCTTAAATATGAATGTTTTATTAGGGTCAAAGCCGATAGCAACTATGTCTAATATATTCTCATCTGCCGCTTCCTGCACCTCCCTCCAATTCCTTTCCCTTTTCACCAAAAACTTCTCATCGTCTGTAATCTCTATGAAGAGTTTTAATCCTAACTTCTCCTGCAACCATTTAGTGAATATCAAAGGCGCCAAATGCCCTATGTGCATCCCTCTGCTAGGCCCTCTTCCCGTATACAAAAAAACGCTTTCTCCTCTTTCCCTTTCTTGAAGCGCTTTGTCCAAGTCGCGGTGGGAAAAAAAGAACTCCCTTCTAAGCATAAAGTGGAGTTCTCCGCACGCCTTTTTTATCCTCTCTTTTAACCTTTCATCTATTACCTGCGTCCCAAACTCTTTGATAAGCCGCTTATAATCTATCTCTCCTTCTGCTTCCCACGGAGTTACCTTCATCCTTCCACGCTGACATTATTTTACTCTAAATTTAAACCCATAATGGATAAGCCCTTCTGGGTCATCTCTTTGAATCACTCTAAATACCGCTTCTACCTCTTGCCCTATTTTCACATCCTCTTTTTTTACATCCACTATTTGCCCCATTACGCGCGCCCCCTCTTCCAGTTCCACTATTGCCAAAACATAAGGCGCTTGCTCCTCAAACCCTTCTGGCGGTGAATGGACTTCGGTAAATGAATATATTCTTCCCTTTCCTGAAAATTGCACCTCCTTTATATTTCCCTTTCTTCTGCATTTTGGGCAAATGGGGCGTTTGGGGAAGAAATAGGTGGCGCATGTTTCGCATTTAGACCCTATAAGCCTATATCTTTGCGGTATTCTTCTCCAATTGAGCGATACAGAGTATCTCATGTTCTATAAATTTTAGGAGTTTATTTTAAATTTGCGCGCTTTATTTACCATAACATTTATAAATCTCTCCCCACTAATATGAAAACAACTTTTTTCTGTGGAGGTTAGATTATGGCTGAAAAGGAGCACTTGAACTTAGTATTTATAGGACACGTGGATTCAGGGAAATCCACTACGGTAGGAAGGTTGCTCTACGAGACAGGCGCCATCTCTGAGCAGGTTTTGAACAGGCTCAAAGAAGAGGCAGCGAAGCTCGGTAAGACCACCTTTGAATTTGCGTTTGTTATGGACTCCTTGAAAGAGGAGCGTGAGAGAGGTGTTACTATTGATATTGCGCACAGGGAGTTCCAAACCCCAAAATACCACTGCACCATCATTGATGCGCCTGGTCACAGGGACTTTGTTAAAAATATGATTACCGGTGCTTCTCAGGCAGATGCTGCTATTTTGGTGGTTTCTGCAAAAGATGGTGTTCAACCTCAAACTAAAGAGCACGCCTTCCTTGCAAAGGTGCTTGGTATCAACCAATTGGCTGTGAGCATTAATAAGATGGATGCAGTAGATTATAAGGAGGAAATTTATAAGCAAAGAAAGGAAGAGGTTTCTAATCTTTTGAAGCAGATCGGATATAAGGTAGATGAGATTGAGTTTGTGCCTGCTTCTGGTTATGCAGGAGATAATATAGCAAAGAAATCTGACAAAATGCCTTGGTATAATGGAAAAACCATTGTGGAAGTGATTGACTCTTTCAAAGTGCCTCCCAAGCCAGTTGATAAGCCCTTGAGATTGCCTATTCAGGATGTGTATTCCATTACCGGCCATGGTACGGTGCCTGTAGGAAGGGTGGAAACAGGTGTAATGAAGCCCGGGGATCAAGTGGTGGTGATGCCCTCCGGTGCTAAGGGAGAGGTTAAGAGAATTGAAATGCACCACCAAGAGCTCAAGGAGGCAAAGCCCGGTGACAATGTAGGTTTCAACCTTAAAGGGGTTGATAAGAAAGATATTAAGAGAGGAGATGTGGTTGGCCCTGCTTCCAACCCGCCCACTGTTGCTGAGGAATTTACCGCCCAAATAGTGGTGTTAAACCACCCCACTGCTATAGCAGTTGGTTACACCCCTGTCTTCCACATCCACACCGCCCAGTTTGCGGGTAGGTTTGTGGAAATAGTGGAAAAGAAAGATCCTAAGACAGGGCAGTCATTGGGCAAGGCAGATTTCTTGAAGACCGGTGATGTGGCTATTGTGAAAATAAAGCCCTTAAAGCCAGTGGTGGTAGAGAAGTTCCAAGAGTTCCCACCGTTGGGCAGGTTTGCTATTAGAGATATGGGCCAAACAGTGGCTGCAGGCGTTGTGCTTGATGTAAAGCCACGCCAATAGCCCCCTAACCTCTTTTTATCTCTCCTTTTTCTACTCCTTTCCCCACCCCTTCTCCCCCTTTTTCGCACCCTTTTTATTTTTTTAATTCTTTTATGTTTAGATGATCCTCTCCCATGCGCTGGGCACATTGGGGCTAGATGACCCTAAGGCAGACATCCCTTTTCTTTCTCACGCTCATACAGACCACACGCGCGGTTTTTATAGAAAGGAAAAGGTGGTTGCAAGCGAACCTACATTGGCGTTAGCGGGCTTATCTGCAAAGCCCTTTTTGCCCCGCGGTTTGAAGCTGTTGGACGCTGGGCATATTTTAGGGGCGCGCCAACTGTTGTTTGAATGCGACGGCGAGAGGGTGCTTTACACAGGCGATTTCTCTATTAAAGAGAATATCTTTTCCTTTAAGGCGGAGTTTGCAGAATGCGACCGCCTTATATTTGATGCTACTTATGGCCACCCCTCTTTCTCCTTTCCCGACCCCTTTGAGGTTTATGACGAGATTTTAAAATGGGTTAAAGAAGGGGGAAATAGGATTATTGGCTGCTATGAGTTAGGCAAGGCGCAGGAGATTATAAAGATACTTAATGAGGCAGGCATCACCCCTTTAGTTACCGAAAAAGCTTTTCGTTATTCTTCTGTCTATGCGCGTTTTTTTCCTTTGGATTTTTTGCTTTTGGGAAGCGAGGAGGGAGAGGAGGTGATGCGAGATGATTTTGTGGCTTTGGTGCCTATGCGATGCGCAAACAAGCGCCTTGCCTCTGCCCTCTCTCTTGCTTATAACCGCAAAACAGAGTGCGCCGTGGTGACTGGCTGGGCTCAGCATAGGCGTTTTAACGCTCACCGCGCTTTTCCTCTAAGCAACCATTGTGATTTTAACGACCTCCTCTCTTTCATTGAATATTCGGGCGCAAAGAGGTTGGAGTATTTTTGCGGGAATGGGGAAGCGGTGGTGAATCATTTTAAGTTTTTTGGGAAATGAACCCTGTCTTTATTTTTAAACCCCCTTTTCGCTAGCTTTTTGGTGGTGCTATGAATGGGTTGGAGGATTTGAAAAAGTATGTGGATGCGTTTGAGGGGGAGGAACGAGAGGTTGTGGAACTGCTCATAAGGTGCGCTCAAGAGATTATCTCTTAACTTTCTTACATAACCTCGTTCCTTCCAGCCG
>JALWZW010000034.1 GCA_026992595.1 Microcaldota archaeon
TCCTAAATTTTTTCATATTTTCTAAAAAATTTTTAGAAATACAATCAGTAATTAGGCAATTCAATTAATTTTTAGAATTTCTAAAATATTTTTAGAAATGAAAGGAAAAATTAGAAACTTAATGTAAGTAGTATATTATTAAAGTAAACCCCTGCTATAAAAAACATCAACACAGTAAACTAAAAATCGCAAAACTGCGCTTTTTGAACAATTTGAGCGCATAAGGGGGGTTGCGCAATCCAAATTTTAATATACACACCATAAAAGTAAACCGCAGCGCCCACATTTTAGCACTGGTGGTTTTTATTGGTTTACTTTTTAAATAAACAAACGGCCGCAAGGTTTACTTAATAAGTAAACAAATTCCTGCTTATGCGTGTTTTCAGAGGTGGAGAAAAAACGCTTCCTTGTATTTAGTAGCCCCGCTAAATAATAATAAAAGAATTAAGATAAGGGGAAAAAATGTTTTAGAAATTCTAAAAAAATTTCATCACATAACTTTAGGGTTGGTTTTGATACCCTTCCAAATCTTTTGCGCTCAATTTATATAAAATCTCCACAACACCATCGTTATAAAGAACATAGCGCGCATCTTTTGGCAGGCGCGCGGCCTGTTTTTCCGCTTTTTTAACGGCATCGGAAAAAGGAAGCGGCTCTGGTGCAAATATATGCGCAACGCTCTTAAACACCAGAATTTTTTTCTTTTTATCTATCAAACCAACCAAAACATTTGAGCCAAAACTAAAGCGCTCTATAGCAAAATCAGGAATAAATTGGTCGTCAATGGTTTGCGGGTCTATTCCACCCATTTTAAAATTAAAAAACAATTGCGAGGGTGTTAAGCGGTTTTTATGGGTGGTGAAGCAGACCTCTCCCCACCCTTTCTCCAATTTATAAAGTGTTTGGGGAAGGGAAACAGCTTTTAAATTAAACGCTTTAACAACCTCTTCTCTACTCACAACCGTGGAATTCCTCCACTCATTAGGGCGGGCGCTGTTAACAAACCTAAAAGGCGCCAATCGTCTTCGCATAAATTTATCACCTCTTCATCAAGCGCCCGCAACTCTTCGAACATCATTATTAATTTGCCATTTTGGTTTTTAATATTAGTGTCTGCGGTAATATTTCCAATAGTAGAGAACGCCTCCCAAAACGAGCAAAGCAGCCACTATCCACAGCCAGGGCAATTCCTCTCTCACCTCTTCTATAGAAGCGATTTCTTTGCCTTCAGGCACCACTATCTCGCCGTTTTCATTGGTCTGCAGTATTTCAGAAGTGCCGTCTTTATAAATCACCTTTACTTTTGCATTGGCCAACGGAGTCCCGTCCCTGCTTATTTTGTAAGTTGCTTTTCCTCCGCCGCCACCCACTTTTGAATAAGAGGGTGGTTGGACGGTGGAAGGTTGAGTAGCCGTAGAAGGTTGAGAGGAGGGTTGGGAAGTTTGGTTAGGGGGCTGGGAAGGTGTGGAAACATTAGCAGGAGGGGTGCTTCCACTTGTTGCATTGGAAGGAGCGGTTCCGTTAGAAGGTGCGGTGGCGTTGGAGGGGGCGATAGAGCCGCAGGAAAGGTCTGCATTTACCGGAGAGAGAGCATTGCCGCTGCTATCGGTACCTTCTATGCGAATGCTGCGCGGCGCGCTGATAGTAAAGGAGGCAACGCCATTAGCAGAGGTGGTGGCGCTTGAAAGGATAGCGCCGCTCTGCCTATCAACCACCCGTATATTTGCGCCGCTATCAGGAGCAGCGCCTTTTACCACAACCACCTGCAACCTATCAGGGCAGTTGAAAGAATGGAGGAGAGAAGCAGTAGGGGGTTGGCAGGTAGGTAAAGAGATGGTTAAGGTGTTAGAGGTTTTGTTGTTCAACTGATCCGTTCCTTTAATTGTTAAATCAATCGGGGGAATTATGTTAAAGTCAATCTTTCCTTGCGCGTCAGTTAGCCCAGAGGTTATTAAACCGCCGAAATAACTATCATTGACTTCTATATAAATGTCTTTTTTAGGCGCGTTGTTTTCATAAGCGTAAACGGTAAGATATTCTGGACAGCGGAAGGAGTAGTTTATATAAAGCGCGCCTGGAGAAGGCGGCTGTTGGCAGGAGATGGAAGCGTTTTTTACTACAAATGGGAAGCCGCTTGCATTTATTTTTTCTGCTAAGATAGAAACGCTCGTGGTGTTAGAGATGTTAAATGCAACTTTGCCTGCGCTGTCAGTTAAGAAAGGTCCATAAGTGGTAGAGGAAATACGGTCAAAGAAAAAGATGCGCATGTCTTTTCTTGGCGCATTATTTACAAGCAAGGTTGCTTCAAGAGTGGGGCAAGAATAAGCATAAGTAAGAGTATAGGTGTAATTAGCTGGCGGAGGTGCAGTGCCACCGCAGTTGAGCGAAAGATTTTGGTCAACCACAAAAATAGGTGAGGTGCCTGAAGGATTCTCTACCTTAACATTAAAAACACCAGAAGAGGAGAGAGATAGAGCAGAGAGGTTTATGGAAGCGGTTCCTTGAGTGTTTGTTATAAATGGCCCGCGAATTGTGCCAGAGGATTCTTCTTTAAGATGGATGCGGGCATTGGCCTTAGGTGTTCCTGACTCCAACACAGTTATATCTAAAACAGGGCAGTTATAAACATAACTGAGAGAATAAGAAGGTGGAGTTCCTCCACCGCAATTTAAAGAGATATTTTGATCTACCACAAAAATAGGACTGCCCCCAGAAGGATTCTCTACCTTGATGTTATAGGAAGCGGTGGTTGGTAAGGATTGAGAGGAAAGGTCAAGAGCGATTTTTCCTTGATTGTTGGTTATGAAAGGCCCTTTAATGGTACCTGTAGACAATTCCCTTAAATGGACGCGCACATTTGCTTTAGGGCTTCCGGATTCTAAAACAGTGATTTCTAAGTTGGGGCAGTTATAATTATAAGTTATTGAATATGAACTTGTGCCACCACCGCAACTTAGCGAAATGTTTTGGTCAACTACAAAGATGGGAGAGGTGCCAGAGGGGTTTTCTACTTTAATATTAAGCGTGCCGCTTGTGGATAGCGATTGAGAGGAAAGGTCAATAGAAACCTTACCCTGGCTGTTTGTAATGAAAGGACCGCGGATGGTGCCAGAAGAAATCTCTCTTAGATGCACACGCACATTCGGCTGAGGAGTTCCTCCTTTTAGAACTGTGATTTCTAGGTTTGGGCAATTATAGGTGTATGTTATAGAATAAGAGGAAGAAGGCGCGCTGCCAGAAGATAGTAGGAGAGGATAAACATCTACATTGTTGCTATCTATTGTATAAGGAGTATCACCTAAACCATCACCATCTGCATCGCTCCCGCTATAATCAGAGTAGTAATTTCCACCTAAGCAATTTCCACCAACTATGTTTGTTTGTGTGCAATCCTTTACTGCATACCAACTGTTAGTTCCAGCATTATCTACATATACAGGTGTGGTGGCGCTTATTTTATTATTATATATTGTGTTAGATTGAGAGGGTGTGCCTGCACCAACTCCCAAAGCAATTCCCTTGCCCACATTTTCTATAAGATTATTAGTTATTTGATTGTCCTGTCCATTTAAGATAATACCATAATCGGCATTAGAAATATTGTTATCTTTAATTTCAAATTCATTACTTCCGTCTAAGTATAGCGCAAAGGAATCCTGCCCAGTTGCTCCTTTTAAAGTATTTTTAGCAATCACACCCACATTAGAATTGTATAAATAAACCCCAAAAAGCGTTGATTCATTAACATATATTTCATCAGAATCCTCAAAGGCAAGATTGGTAGCGGAAGAAGTACAGGACACCTTCCTTGCATAAAAACCAGAAGACCCTGCAAAGAGTAAGCAAGTTGGAGAGGAAGATGCAGGTTGCATAGAAACATCATTTAAATAAATATCAGAAGAACTATCTATCTTAATCGCATATTTTGATGTTGCAGTAGATTCAACATTATTAAGATAGAGGTCTTGTGCTCTATAAACTTCCAAACCTTGAGGACCTTGTAATTTGCAGTTTTTAATGGTGATGTTTTTGTAAGGGGTGCTGGCAGCATAAATCAAAATAGCAGAATGGGAAGGGTCTGTGGCTGTATTGGTTATTTTGTTATTTTTACAATCCAATATTATATTGTCACCTGAAAGGGTCAAACAGCCCAACGAGGAAGTGGAGAAACCAGAGATGTCTGAGTCCAATTCATAATAACCACTACCATTAATTTCAACACAACCAACCACTTTACCTCTTGTTTTATCAGTCAATGGATAGTTATCTGCTCCGCCAGGCCAGGGGACCGCGATATTTGGACTATCTGCAATTTTATCCCCATCAGTATCGTGCAAAAGAGAGATAAGAGGAGCAATGTCAGGATGAGAAACAGCATAATAATTTCCACCTACACAGCCATTAATAACACTTGGAATACTGCATAAAATCCCACCATAATCAAAAGAATTGCCGCTTCCGTCAGGAATTTGCGGATAAAGTTTGTAGTAGTGCTTCTCTCCCCCATAACTTGCAGCATCTAAATAGTTGTTGAAAAACTGAGAGTTTGTTACTGTTTCATAGTTCCCATATGCATCCCCATCACCCCACACAATTGGATAAACTGCTCCTATGCGATTTCCGTTCACAGTAATAGAATCCCCTATAACTTGCAAACCAAACTCAACATTTTCTATATTATTATTTAAGACATATATCTCATCATCTTTGACAACAATACCCCAATCATCCCCTAAAGAACTGCCCCCTGCAATATCGTTATTCTGTATAGTGGTTTGAGAAGATTGGGAAGAGACAAAAATACCTACACCATCCCTATCAATCCTCTGGACGGTATTTCCATCAATGAGAGAATTGGGCATTCCGGCAACATAAATAGCAGACCCTGATTCAGCCACCATCTCAAAATTATTATTTCTTATTTCAACACTAGGAGAGGAACTTAAAGATAGACCGTAAGCATAAATAGAAGTATCGCCGTAACCCATGGTTTTAAAATTATTATTTTCAATCAAACCCGATTGCCCAGAGAAATAAACAGTAGCATAATCAAAAACATTGTTACGCAAAATGAGAGTGCCGTCTTCAAATTCAAAATGAACGCCCGCGCTCGCCAATGTTCTGAAATTTGAATCTGTTATTTCAACATCTCCTCCAAGCACCTTAACCCCATAATCTCCTCTAAAATCGCAATTCTTAATGGTGATATTTGTAAAAGGCGCAGGGGCAAAACCTTGAAAATACTGCTCCCCAACCAAAACCGCTTCAGAAGAGCCATAAACCTGGTAACCTTTACAATCCAAAATAACATCGCTTGATTCAATATCTATACAAGTAGAACCGCTTAAATCACCGCTCAATTCATAGTACCCAGGGGAGTTTATAACGGTGCAGGTAGAAAGAGTAACTGCCAAAACAGCATTCGCCATAAACAAAAATAAAACCAATAAGCGCCCATGCATGATTATAAAAAGAACGATAAATTTAAAAAGGAATTTAAAAAGGCCTTGCTCAAAGGCGGTCTTTCAATCTTTCCCAATATTTTTGCGCTCTATGCAGCAAATCAACACATTCTCCTTTAAGCCCCATTTGTTTAATAAATGCTTCACCTGATTCAATAATTGAAGAGATTTTGGCAAGGGCGCGCCGCGGATAGCACCGCTTCCTTTCCATCTCTTCCATCGCCCCCAATGCTTCTTTTAGTTCTTTTATTACAAGTTCTTCTAAAGAAACACCCACTATAACATCATGTTCTCCCCTATCCAATAAAAGGCGCTGTAAATTAGATAATCTTTTGAGGAGGGAGAAATATTGCTCTTCGTGAGAGGGCGTTAAAAAATCCAAAGCATCGCTAAGGAGCATGTCAGCGCATCTTAAACACTCTTCCACCTCATTGCGCGTTTCTTCATCCATTAAATTTTTCAAAGAGCGGCCGTATAAGAGGCGTTGGAGAGGAGCAGGGGAAGGACGAGGATATTCCATAACTATTTTCTCTACCTCAGATAGATATCTGTCTGCTTCTCTTAAAAGGGAGCGGCAAAAGGCGGTGCGCACATCCATCTTTCTACACTCTCTTAACCTATCTCCATTAGAAGAAGTGCTTTTTGTGGCCTCCCCTTTTCTATAAACACCGCTTTGAGTAATTTTACGCATAAAATAAAAACTCGTCCTTTCTTTTTAAAATTTACTCTTTTTTTAACGCTTTATAACACACATAAAAGTCATGCTAATCTTACTTTCCCTCCACTCTAAACATCCGTTTAAACTTCTCTGTGAGAAGAAGTTTAGAACTGCGGCCGCTTTTTCTCTCTTTTACAAACCCTGCTTTTACCAACTCCTTAACATCCGCATACACCCCACTGCCCAACCTCTTTACCAACTCTGATTTGAGCATGCCTTCATGCTTAGAGAGATAGGCCAAAGTGCGCAAAGCGCTTTTGCTTAATTCTGCCTCTTTTGCAAAATCTTTCACTTCTTCTATATACTCTGCCTTTACCCGCATAATATAGCCGCCATCCTCTGCAACAATCTCAATAGCGCTCCCCCTCTCCCTATACTCCTCTGCCAATTCGCGCACCACTTTTTCCAAATATCCCAATGCACCTATCCCTGTCAACTTCCTCAGTTCCTCTAAACTAAGTTTCCTGCTGCTCATGAAAAGCGCTGCTTCCACTAACCTTTTTTCCTTCATTAATCACCCTCCTTAAAAGCCACTCCCCATAATCCACCTCTTCCCCTTTTTTACCTTTTAGAATTTCTAAAATGATTTTTAAAACCTCGTCCTCGCTCCTCCCCGCGGTCTCCACCTCTTCCACCCGCTTATAAAAAAGGCGCGCCCGCTGGGTGCAATAATCCAACGCCTCAGCCATCACATTTTCCTCTATCTTCTCTTCAGAATACCCTCTTTCTTTCAATCGCTCTTTCAGGAGAGGGGGCGCACAACGCAGCACAATACATAAATCAGAAGGAATTGCAAATTCGCAGGCAAGATGCCCTTCCAGCACAAAAGAAGAAGGGAGCGAAAGCGCTTTTTTCAATTCTTCCACATCGCATTCAAAGGTTGCTCCCAACTTACGCGCCTCTTCTGTGAGAGAGATATAAGGGAGGTTGAGCAGTTGCGCCAATTTTTTGGCAATAGTGGTTTTTCCTGTGCCTGGCACACCTGTTATAACTATCCTCACAGCACCCCACCTAATGCTTCCAGCATCTCGTCCAACCGCTCCAACTGTCTAAAGCCAGCATGGCCTATCCTCACCGCCTGCGCTGCATATTTTCCTTTTGCAGGCACCAAAAAATAGCCCTTTGTGCGCATTGCTCCAATCAGCTTTTGAGGAGAAGGGTAGAAGAAAGCAGAAAGGGTGGGAGATTCAAAGCCCTTTTCAGCAACCAAACCAAGCGCATGGCTGGAAAGGAAGGCGCGCGCCTTGGCTCCTGCTTTTGCATGCATCTCATAGTATCTTTCCAACCCCACCGCCTCCAACCGCTCCAAAGCAGTTTTTAAGGCATAGAGAAGGGTGACTGCAGGGGTGGAAGGGGGTTGTTTGGACTTTTTATAAAAATCCTTAAAGCGCTTCAGGTCAAAATAATAACTTTTAGATTGCTGCGCCTCATAGCGTTTTACCGCTTCAGAAGAAAGCATAATAATGCCAAGACCAGGAGGCACTCCTAACGCTTTTTGAGAAGAGGTTATGAACACATCTGCGCTTTTGGGCCGAGCGGCACCTGGCCAACCAGAAATGCTATCCACTATGGTAAGCATTCCCAACTCCTTTGCTCTTGCGCATATCCCCTCTGCATCATTAAGCACTCCCACGCTCGTCTCATTATGCACCATAAAAAGAGTGTCTGCTTTGCTTTGCACAAGAACATCTTCTACGCGCTCCAAACAAAGCCCTTTCCCCTCTTCTATTTCTACAAACTCCACACTCCTGCTGAACAACTGCGCAATTGCATGCAACTTTCTTCCAAAAACACCGTTAGAAAGCACTAAAGAGCGGTGGGCAAGGTTGGCAGCAGCGCATTCCAACGCACCAGTCCCTGAAGACGCCAAAATATAGCATTCCTCAAAGGAAAGGCGATTGCAGAACCATTCGCACAGCCATCCGTAAAGCGCAGTCATCTCCTCACTTCTATGATGAATGAGCGGTTTATCCTGCGCTCTCAGCACTTCCTCCTCAACAGCCACAGGCCCTGGTGAAAAAAGCATATTTATTTTAGGGAGCGAAAATATAAAAGTTAAGCAATCTTCCTAAGCCATCTTCCATATCGTTTTTTCGCCCTTATCCTCCAAAAGCACCCCCATCTCCTTCAACTTTGCCCTTATCTCATCAGCGCGCGCATAGTTTTTTGCCTTCCTTTCGCGGTTCCTTAGTTCAATAATCTTTTGAAGGGCCTCTTCACGAGAGCGGGCATTAATGCCTAAGTGCTGCGCGTATTCAACGAGGGCGGCGGGAAGGTCTTTTTCCATATACTCCAAACCAAGCACCCAAAGCATGTCCTCAATATCTGCTTTAAGTTTCAGCATCTGCTCTTTATCCCCGTTGTCTAAGTGAGTGTTTATTACGCGGATAAGATTAAAGAGGGAAGCGAGGGCTTCAGGAGTTCTAAAGTCATTATCTATATGCGCATAAAACTCTCTTACAAGAGAGTTGGTCTCTTCCCTAAACTCTTTATCCTCTCTCCCCACCCCCTCTTTTTCCACCTCTTTGATAGCGCCCAAGCAATTAAAGATTCTTTCCACGCTTTCTTCCATTTGAGCAACCTTTACTTCTTCATAATCAAGAGGGCTGCGGTAGTGGGCAGAAAGGAAGAAGAGGCGTAGCGCATTTGGGCTAAATTTGTGGAGCGCTTCCTCTAAAGTTACAAAATTACCTAAACTTTTACTCATCTTTTCGCCGCGCACCGTAAGAACACCTGTATGCACCCAATAACGAGCAAACTGTCTGCCTGTTGCCGCCTCGCTCTGCGCAATCTCGTTTTCATGATGCGGGAAGATAAGGTCTTTAGCGCCGCCGTGAATATCCACAGTGCCTGCATATTTCAAGGCCATTGCAGAGCACTCAATGTGCCACCCAGGCCTTCCTCTCCCCCAAGGGCTTTCAAAAACAATAAGTTCCTCTTTCTTCTTCCAAAGCGCAAAATCTACCGCATCTTTTTTTGTCTCGTCTATTTCCACCCGCGCACCCTTCTTTATTTCCTCCAACCTCTGCCCTGAAAGTTTGCCATAGCGCTCAAATTTTGCCACCTCAAAATAAACGCCTGTTTCGGTCTCATAAGCAAAGCCCTTCTCCTGCAACCTTTTTACTAAATCTATAATCTCTGGGATATGTTCGGTAACTTTTGGGTAGAGGTCTGCAGGCAGAATGTGAAGTTTAGCAAAAAGTTCAAGGGCGCGCTCATGGTTTTCATGTACCAACTGCTTTGGCTCAGCGCCTGTCTCCAAACAGCGCCTTATAATCTTATCATCTACATCTGTAATATTTTGAATATGATAAACGCGATGGCCCTTTTTTATGAGATAGCGCTTTAAAACATCAAAAAATGTATAGGTGCGCGCATGCCCTACATGACAGCGGTCATAAGGGGTGAGGCCGCACACATAAAGTTTAACCTCTTTGGGCAGATTAAGAACCTCTTCCCTTTTGGAAAGGGTGTTATAAATGCGCATGGGAAAAAGAAGAATAAAGGGATTTAAAAATTATGCGCCCTTAGCTTCTTTATGCTCCTCGCAAGTGCTTATACCTAGCGCTTTATAAAGCGGGCAGAATTTAAAGAACGCAGTTAGAATAAGGATAAGCGCAACAATGTAAAATGCAAAATGTACAAAAAAGCCCAGCGCAGCAGATACCAACCCTGCCACAAACCTTACCGCCTGCTCTTTTTTACCAACATTGCATTCCATAGCCAACACACCACATTGAAAAAAGGAAAAAAAGTTTATAAAAGTTTGCAAAAGGCAAATTAAAGCGCGCTTCTGTAATTCCTATCCACCTCTTCCCAATTTATGACATTGAAAAAGGCGCTTACATACTCGTTTCTTCTGTTTTGGTACTTGAGGTAATAGGCATGCTCCCACACATCTATGCCTAAAATAGGGGTTTTGCCCTCGCTTAAAGGACTGTCCTGATTGGGGGTGCTTAAAACCTCTAACTCGCCATTGCTAACAACAAGCCAAGCCCATCCAGAGCCAAAACGGCCTAACGCTGCTTTAGTAAGCGCCTCTTTAAGCGCCTCATAACTGCCAAACCGCTTTTTCACCGCTTCTGCCAATTCGCCCACCGGCTCACCCCCCTCATTCTTCTTCAAAATCCTCCAAAACAAACTGTGGTTTGCATGTCCGCCGCCGTGATTCCTAACCGCGGTTCTTATATCCTCAGGCACCTCGTGAAGTTGCTTTAACAACTCCTCTACCGGCTTCTCCCATTCTGGATGCTTTGCTATTGCCTCGTTCAACTTGTTGACATAGCCCTGGTGATGCTTGCTGTAATGAAGCTCCATAGTCCTTGCATCTATATAGGGCTCCAACGCATCATAGCTATAAGGCAATTTGGGCAATTCATACATAAAACCACCGAAATTTAGGCGCACCTAAAAAATAAAAGATTATTGGTTTGGATCTGCAGAAGGTGCCATTTTCCGCACATATCCCGCCAACCTGAAATGGCCCTTTTCCTCTGCCAACTGCTCCGGGGTTTTGTTAAATGCATTGGGCATGCGAACCGCGCCTTTGCTTACCAAAAATTCTACCCCTTCCCACCAACCAATAAAAGCGGCAACATGAAGCGCGGTGGTGCCAAAGCGGTTTTGGGCATTTATGTCCATGCGCTGGGCGAGGGATTGCAGCGCTTCCAAATCCCTCTTCCTCACCATCCGCAAAAGGTTTTCTGCAGAAGGGTAAAAATTGCGTATTCTGGAGCGGATTAAGGGCTTGGGAAGGCGGCGCCCATTCAACTTATGACCATTATTTTTAAACCGCATTAATAATAATTGAGCAAAGCTAATTTAAAAGGAAGGGTAAAAGCAGGGCGCAGGAAAGAATTAAAAGCAGGGCGGAGAAAAATAAAACATGCGAAAAGTTGCTATCATAGGCGCTGCCATGACAAGTTTTGGCGAGCATTGGGAAGAAGGATTTAGAGATTTAGTGGTCAAAGCGGGTATCGCTGCGCTGGAAGATGCGGGCATAAGCGGGGAGAAGATAGATGCAGGATATGTAGGAACTATGTCCTCAGGCAGATTTGTAGGGCAAGAGCACATAGGAGCGCTTATAGCAGATTATATGGGATTAAATCCCATCCCTATTACGCGTGTGGAAGGAGCGTGCGCTTCAGGGGGTTTGGCGCTTAGGCAAGGGTTTATGGCGGTGGCAAGCGGCATGCATGACATAGTGGTGGTGGGCGGAGTGGAAAAGATGACAGATTTAGGGGTGAGTGCGGTAAGCGATATTTTAGGGGGTGCGGGAGATCAGGAATGGGAGTTGTTTTTGGGCGCAACCTTCCCCGCCCTCTACGCGCTTATGGCAAGAAGACATAGTGAAGAGTATGGGACAACAGAAGAGATGATGGCTGCAGTAGCGGTGAAGAACCATAAAAACGGGGCAAAAAACAAATATGCGCAGTTTCAGAGAGAGATAAGCATGGAGCAAGCGCTTTCCTCAAAAGTGGTGGCAGACCCGCTTAAAATTTTTGACTGTTCGCCCATCACAGATGGTGCGGCATGCGTAGTTTTAGCGCCTTTGGAATTGGCGCATTCATTTACAAAAAAACCTATAGAGATAGCGGCAAGCGCTCAAGCGTCCGATACATTGGCACTTCATGCGCGCGAGAGCTTGACCTCTATAAAATCCACAAAAATAGCGGCAGAAAAAGCATACAAAATGGCTGGTGTGAAGGCGGAAGATATAGATTTGGCAGAAGTGCATGACTGCTTTACCATTGCAGAAATAATGGCAGTGGAGGACTTGGGCTTCTTCAAAAAAGGCGAAGGAGGGAAAGCAGCGCTGGAAGGGAAAACCGCTTTAGATGGTGAAAAACCTATAAACACATCAGGCGGCTTAAAGGCGTGCGGCCACCCGGTAGGGGCCACAGGAGTGAAGCAGGCGGTAGAATGCACCTGGCAGTTAAGAGGGGAATGCGGGGAAAGGCAGGTGAAAAATGCAGAAATAGCGCTTAGCCACAATGTGGGGGGAAGCGGGGCAACCGCAGTGGTGCATATCTATAGGCGAGTGTGAAAGAAAAGCAGGGGAGAGATTTTGTGAAAAAGGTGAAAGTTGTAAGGTGAAACGCGTGAATTTGGTGAAAATTACAAAAACTCCTTGAAGAGCAGACAACGCTTTCTTAACACAACCTCCCCATCTCTGTAATCCACTAAGCCCTTTTCATGGAACTTGTCTAAATATTTATATATAAGAGAGCGGCTTTTTCTCAGCGATTTTGCTATTTTTGCAGTTATCTTTCCTCGCTCCCCTTCTTCCAAAACGCGCAACACCTGGCGCTCCTTTTCGCTAAAGGCGTGCTGAATATAGGGAATCAAATATTTTCGCACTACCGCGCTCACATCCCTCTTCCCAATCTTCCCCCTATCCAAAGCCAAAAGCCCTGCTTCCTTCACAACGCGGATAAGGCGGCGCGGGTTGCCATCAGCATACAACAGAGCCAGCGAGAGCGCTTCCTCATCTATATATTTCAAAGGGAAGCGCTTCTCCAAAATGCGGCGCAGATTTTCATCAGAGAATTTAGGCACCAAGAGCATTTCAGAAAAGACATTTTCTAAGTTGTGAGAGGTAGAACCCTGATAAGAGGAAGAAACAAACTCTCTATAAAAAACCTCGGGAAGCGCGATGAAAAGGGAAGCGGTATTATGCTCAAACGCATATTTTATAGAATCCACCACCAGCAAAATATCCTCTTTTTTCTCTTTATCCAATTCATCTAAAATTACCACCACCCGCTCCCGCTTTGCAACCTCTGAAACTGCATCTTTAAGCAACTCTATAGCATTGCTGTAGCGCTTCTCCCGCTCCTTTTCGCGTGTATAACTCACCACATAAGAGAAGCCAACAGAAACGCTCTCTTTTATTAAAAAACTAAGCGCTTTTTGCGCCTTTTCTTCTGCCCTTTTCATCCTTTTAATTTTCGCATATTCCATAATACCGTAAAGTATGTCTGCAAGAATGCCCAATTTGGACTCTCTATCTATCACATTTATAAAAATCTTTTCAAAGCCCTCTGGATTGAAAAGGTTCAAAAGGGTGGTTTTGCCTATCCCGCGCTCTCCCGCTATTCCTACAATCTGGCCTTCATAATACTCCAAATACTGCTCCATGCGCAAAAGCTGAGATTCGCGGTCCACGAAAAGAGAGGAGGCAAAGCTATCTAAAGGCAGGTCCTTCAACTCTCTAAGCGCTTCTTTGAACATGTATGAAATAACTACAGCGCTATTTAAAAAAGTTGTGAAAAAGGTGAAAGTTGTAAGGTGAAACGCGTGAATTTGGTGAAAAATAGAAAACACAATGAATTTGTTTTAAAAGAATAAGTGAGAAACCAATAACATGGATTGCGAAATATGCGGCAGAAGGCCTGCTTATGGGGAGGCGCTAATAGAAGGCGCAAAGCTTATGGTGTGCAAAGCATGCGGCAAAGGGGCGCAAATGGTGGCTAAAAGAGAGGTAAAGAAAGAGAGCGCTCCTATGGAAAGAAGCGAGGAAGAAGAGGATGTGGTAGAAGGATGGGGAAGGAGAATAAGAGAGGCGCGGGAGAGGAAAGGGCAGAGCGTGGAGGAGTTGGCAAAGGAGATAAAAGAGTCGGCCGCTTATTTGCAGGCAATAGAAGCAGAGAGAATGAAGCCCACCATAAAAACCGCTAAAAAATTAGAAAAAGCGCTTGGCATAACGCTTATTGAAAAGTATGTAGTGAGCGGAGGAAGCGGCTTGGAAGAGAAAAGTTTTAAAGAGATAACGCTGGAGGATTTGTTAGAGGCGCAGAAAAAAGAGGGGTGAGGGATGGGGGTAGATTTAAGCGATTTGGTGAAAAAGCACCCCACCAGCTTTCAAGAGTTAAAGGGCAAGTGGATTGCTATAGATGCATACAATACCCTTTACCAATTTTTAGCGTCTATAAGACAGGAAGACGGAACGCCTTTAAAAGATTTTAAAGGAAGAATCACCGCCCATCTCTCAGGCCTTTTTTACAGAAACGCTAAACTGCTCGGCAACGGCATTAAAATTGCTTATGTGTTTGACGGCAAACCTCACAGATTTAAAAAAGAGGAACAAGAGGAGCGAAAGGCGCATAGAGAAGAGGCGGAGTTGAAGTGGAAAAAGGCGCTGGAGAGAGAGGAAGAGGGGGCAAAAAAGTATGCGCAGGCCGCGCTTAAACTCACACAGGAAATGGTGGAAGAGAGCAAAGCACTGCTTAAAGCGATGGGGGTGCCTGTCATTGAAGCGCCTTCAGATGGAGAGGCGCAGGCAGCGGTTATGTGCGCTAAAGGAGCGGTATATGCAGTGGCTTCTCAGGATTATGATGCCTTTTTATATGGCGCCCCGCGCGTGGTGAGAAATTTATCAATCACCGGAAGGAGAAAGGTGCCTAGACAAAACCGCTATATTTTGGTAGAGCCGGAAATAATATATTTGAAGGAAACGCTGGAAGAGATAGGGATAAATAGGGAGCAGTTGGTTTATTTGGGAATATTGATAGGGACTGATTTTAATAAAGGGGTAAAAGGGATAGGGCCTAAAACAGCGCTTAAGCTTGTAAAGCAGTATCCACCAAAAGAACTTATTGAATATGTGGAAGAGAAATACAACCATACCTTTGAACACAACCCGCACGAGATAGCGGCGATATTTTTAGACCCGCCTTTTAAAGAAGTGGGGAAACTAAAAGAAAGGGAGATAGAAGAAAGCGAAGTGATGAGGATATTGGTGAAGGAGCATGATTTTTCTGAGGAAAGAGTGAAGCACACTTTGGAAGAATTGGAAAAAAAGCTCTCAGAAATAAGAAGCCAAAGCACCCTGGAAAGTTGGCTTTAACTCCTTATACACTCTAACGCCTTATACACTCCACCACATCTAATTCTGCCGCCCTTTTTGCAGGAAGGTAAGAAGCCAAAAGCGCAATGGAAAAGGCGCTTCCAAGCGTGAGAAAAATGTTGAGGGGATTAAAGACAACTTCCATAAAGTTGGAGACAATGAAAAGGAAAATAAAGGCAAGCGCCATCCCTAACAGCCCCCCCAACAACCCAATTAAACCACCTTCCAAAAGCACCACCTTCATCACAAACGCCTTGCTCGCGCCCACAGCCCTCATTATGCCAAGTTCTCTTTTCCTCTCCTCAACCACAGCCATCATGGTATTTGCAATAGAAGCGCTCCCCACAAGCAAAGCAATAAGGGAAATGAAGGTGATGCCCACTCGCGCCACATTAAAAACGCTGTTTATCCGTTGAATTATCTCCTTAGAGGTAATTACAGAAAAATCTTTGTCATCTATACGCACGCGGTGTAGGTTTGCCAATCGCTCCTCAATAGCGCGCGCTGTCTCTTCAGGCCTCTCTGCCTTTATGCTTAAAAAAGCAATATCCTCAGCCCCCAACTCTTTTGCATCATCCACGCTTATAATGATAGAGTTATCATCAGTTTCTGATATAGAGGAGCCGATCTTTTTAAGAACTCCCACCACACGGAAAGGTCTTCCGCCTATTAACAGTTTATGGTTTATGTCTGCCTCTAATCTCTCTGCCACTTCCCCGCCCAACACCACCTCCCCCCTAACCCTTATAGGCCGACCTTTCGCAAACTCTATATGGGGATATTGGTAAAACACTACCTCGTCCATACCATAAACAGGGGAGATAAAAACAGCATCTCTAAAAGAAACAGAAAGCCGTAAAGAATAGATGCGTCCTACAGAAACTACCCCTTCCACTCCTTCAACCTCCTCCACATCCCGATCATCCAACCTCCCTTTGGCCGGAAGACGGCCTGCAACCAAGCCGCCCACTGCTTGCTCCACTCCAGAATAGGGCAGCACAATTATAATGTCCTCTCCAAACGCCTCCAATTCGCTTGAGAGCGCAGAGAGAAAGCTTTCGCTCAGGGTGAGAATGAAAAAGAGTAAAAGAGAGGATAAAAGGATGCCAAAAGTGGCTAATAAGGCGCGAGTTTTTTGTCTTTTGAGGTTTTTAAAGGCATAGAGCAGCAAGTCATTCATATCTCAGCGCCTCCGCTATATCTAAATCTGCTGCCTTTTTTGCAGGCAAATAGCCAGCAAGCCCACCTACAAACGCAGCAAGTATAATGCCGGCCAATGCATACTCAACCCTAAATTTATATACTTCTAAAAATAAAGAAAGCAAAGCAGCACCACCGCTTCCTATCACCCCTCCCATAGCGCCCAACAGCACGCTTTCCATGAGAAAAAGCGTTAAAATAAAGCGCCTCTTTGCGCCTACCGCTCTCAAAACCCCTATTTCTCTCACGCGCTCAAAAAAACTCATTAAAACGGTGTTGGCTATGCCCACTGCGCCCACCACAAAAGAAACAAAAGCGGTGCCTATAAATAAAGCGCTTACAAGGTCCAACACTGCAGTGAAACGCTGTTCCACAAAGCGCGAAGAGAGAATGGAAAAATCCTCCTCTCCTTCTTTCACCCCTCTTTTCAAACGCAACGCCTCCTTTATCTCTTTTTCTGCTTCTTGGATGTTTTTGCCCTCTGAAACAGTCAACCTTATTGCGGAAATTTCCTTGGTGTCAAAAACCTCCTTTCCGTCATCATAAGGAATAATTATCACATTATCTATAGGGAAAAAACTATTTCCCTTCTCCTCCAAAACACCCACCACTCTAAAAACGCGCCCCTCAATTTTTATTTTAGAATTTATATCTAACGACTCATCAAAAAGGTCTGCGATCTTTGCGCCAATAACAGCAGCGCCGCGCTCGCCCTCTTTCAAAAACCGCCCTTTTTCCACATCTACAAAAACAACATCCTGAAAAGCCACCGGCTCAACCGCAAACACATTGATTTTAGCGCGTTCCTCTTTAAATTCCACAAACACATACCTGCTTATAGAGCGCGCTATGGTGCTTATAAAAGGCAGGGACTTTAAAGCATAATAATCTTTATCAGTAAGGACTCCTGTAGTGGGCCTAAATGCGCCGGGTGTAAAAGTTATGCGGGATTGAGCAGTAGGAATAACAACCATACTACGCGGGCCGAACTGTTCCAATTGAGAAGTGATTTGCTCGCGCATCCCTTCAGAGATAGAGACCAAGGACACTATAGAAAAAACCGCAATGGCAATAGACAAGACGGTTAAGAGAAGGCGCACTTTATTGGAAAAAAGGTAAGAGGTGGCTAAGGAAAGCACCTTATTTCCTCCTATACAAGAAAACTGCAACCCCGCCGACCACAGCGCCGATGAGGTAAGGGAGAGGGTTGAAGTTGTTGGTAGGTGAGGGCCTTACCACAATGGTTTTTTCCACCTTTGCGGTTTTCCATCTTCCATCGCCATCTCTATAATTGACGGTTATTTGCAGGGAAGTTGCACCCTCTTTTTTAGGCATAACATCAAACTGTACCGTGGAAAAGTCGTCCTTCTCCAACGAACCAATGTGCTGTTCATTGCTCAACTCTAGAAGTTCTAAATCCTCTGAATCCACGCGCACACTTACAGAATCAATGGTATAACTTCCTTTGTTAGCCACTAAAACAGAGAGAGTGTGGCGCTCTCCTTTCATGAACGGAGTGGGCTTCCCCTCAATAAAGATGCCCACCTCAGTGTCAGAAAGGATTTCCAAAGGCACAGAAAGGAGAGATTCCTTTTCAATTCCTTTTTCCACCCAACGCACCTTTAAAGGCATGAGAAAAGTGCCGGGCGGGAGGTCTGGATTTATTACCTTTACAGAAAACTCTTTTTTTGTGCGCGCAGGCACCTTGCCTAACACCACCTCATTGCCGCCCTCCACGCTTAAATTAGAAAAGATAAGGCGCACATCCTCTTTATCCTCACCCCTATTATCTAATTCAAACCGCACCGTAGCGGTCTGCTTGGTTTTAATAGGGTCTTTTTGCAAAAGAGAGATAGAAGGGAGGGTGGGCTTCACTCTTAAATCTACTGCTGTGGTGTAAAATTTAGATTCGCCTATTTCATTTTCATACTCTATTTTAAGCAGCATTTTTTGAGCGCCCTCTTGGCTGGCAAGAAGGGTGGCCTCCACCGCTTTCTCCCCTTCCACATCACCCAAAAACAACCTATCTTCCTGCGCAAAACTTACAGAACTGTTAACAATACTTAAAAAAACATTTTTTGCAGGGCCCCCGTTATTTTTTACCACTATCTGCACGCTGTCCCCGCTTTCTATAGTGGAGCGGTCCAAATGCACTGAAAACTTGGGCTCATCCACTATGCTGAGCGCCACAGAAGAGCGGCGTATAAAGGTTTCAGAACCATCAGAGCCGCTTACCCTTATGCGCACCACAGAAACGCCTTTATTAGCATCCTCCACTTTAAAAGGAAAGGAAAGAGTTGCGGAACCGCCGCTTTCAATAATACCTACAAACTGTTCCCCGCCGCCAACCACACCGGGTGGAAATTCTGCTTTAACGCTAACTGCAGAGAGAGAGCTTTGGCCTATGTTTGCTATCGTTATTGTGAGGTAGCCGGAAGAGCCCGGAGAAAAAGATTGGTCAGAAAGGGAGACAGAAGAGATGGAAAGTTGAGCAAACACCACGCCCAAAACCAACAATACCAAAAGCCGCTTCATAAAATAACACCATCCTTAATCCTTATTATCCTTTCGCTCTTGTTTGCCACATAATCATCATGAGTTATTATAACAATGGTGGCGCCCTCTTCATGCAGAGAAGAAAAAAGCTCTAAAATCTCGGCGCCTGTCTTTGAATCTAAATTGCCTGTGGGCTCATCAGCCAAAATAAGTTTTGGATTATTTATAAGAGCGCGCGCTATGGCGACACGTTGGCGCTGTCCGCCCGATAATTCGCTGGGTTTGTGTAAAAGGCGTTCGCCCAACCCAACCTTTTCTAACATCTCTTGAGCGCGTTTTTCCCGCTCCTCTTTAGGCACCCCTTTTATTAGCAAGGGAAGGGCCACATTTTCCAAAGCGGTAAGATGGGGGAGAAGGTTAAAGGTTTGGAAAACAAAGCCGATGTAAGAATTGCGCAAAGAGGAAAGGGCGCTGTCGCTCATATTAGCAACATTCTTTCCTTCCAGCAGCACTTCGCCTTTAGTAGGTCGGTCCAACAGCCCCATAATATGCAGGAGGGTGGACTTTCCAGAACCGCTGGGACCCAGCACAGCGATAAATTCACCTTTTGCAACTTGCACATTAACGCCTTTCAGCGCCTCTACCGAAACGCCATCTAAATGATAGATTTTCCAGACCTCTCTTAATTCCACAACAGGCCGCATCTTCTATTTCTCTTCTTTAAGGTTTAAAAAATTTGAGAGAATTTTACGCTGGAAAATTTAAGGTATGGTGTAAAAATTACAGCGTTAAATTTATATTAACTCCCCGCTTACTACAATTTATGTACTTTCCGCGATTGCTGGAAAAAGAGATAAGTAAATGGATTGGGAAAAAAATAATATTCATTAAAGGGCCAAGGCAGAGCGGCAAAACCACCCTTATGAAAAAAATTCAAAAAGAGAGGGGAGGAACTTATGTAGATTTGACAAACCCCCTCATGGCAGAGCGATTTTCAAAAAACCCAGAAAGTTTTTTAGAAGAAAAAGGCCCGCTTTATTTTGATGAGGTAGGGATGGTAGAAAATGCGGGAAGAATTATAAAATATCTCTATGATGAGACGCACAGGCCCATGTTCATCTCAGGGTCTGGCGCCTTTGATGAAAAAATAGGGGTCTCCAAATATTTGGTAGGAAGGGCGCTTACATTCACCCTTTTTCCTTTAAGTTTTGATGAGTTTCTTCTCTGGAAAGATGAGGGAGTTTATAAGTGGTATGCAAAGGTTAAGGCAGAGGTGTGGGAGTTTTTAGAAGGCAAAAGGGAAGAGGTGAAAATTCCGTCCATCCCTATCTTAGAAGAGTATTTTGAGGAATTTCTTAAATGGGGGGGTTATCCGGAAGTGGTGTTGGAGAAAGATAAAATGCAAATACTTTCCTCTATAATAC